>JBAVVE010000117.1:0-1984 GCA_049697135.1 Bathyarchaeia archaeon
CAGGTGGCTCGTGCCGCCTCCAAAAAGATCGGTTCAAAGCTGAGGAAGTTCTACCTGCGCGTTCGAGCCAGAAGAGGAGACAACGTAGCAACAGTGGCTCTAGCCAGAAAGATTCTGTGCATACTCCACCATCTATTGATGAACCAGGAAATGTACGAAGAACCCAGTGTTGCCAAGAGAACCAGATCTGTGAGGGCAGATCAGTCGTCTTCTAAGAAAAGACTCACAGCTCAAGAGATGATAGACATCCTTCGACGGAGTGGCTACGAGGTAACGAAGATTGATCGAGGGGCATGTGGTTGACATGCCCCCTAAAACGGCATCGGTGAGGTGTTTCTCATACGAAAGGTTCAGAAGACTTTTCATATGTCATCGGTTAAGCCCACCATTCCTCAGTGAAGCGCCTTCTATTCACATGTGGATCAAGAGCCTCACTTAAGCTAACCTTGAAAGAAGTTGCTAAGGAAGTATCTAATCCCAGATACTGCAGGACCGCAGTCAATAATCGACTCGCATTCTCAGAGAAGACGTTGCTCCATCTAAGCTGGGTGAACCGTACCATCTTTGCTCTAGGATTGAGTCTACGTATGATTGTATAAATTCTTCTGCTTATAAGTAGTGTGAGTATAGCGATCCAGATAAAGGCCTCAATTACCTGTGGATTGGATGTAGGAACCACATCCAATGCGTACTTGCTTTTGAGCTCCTTAAAGAGTATCTCCACCTCCCATCGAGCGCCGTAAAGCCTGGCTACTTCTTCAGGCTCTAGCAGATCCGGTGAGAGATTCGTGATATATAGGTGATACTTATTCTCATCTTCATTGTATACGGCGACGAGCCTGAACCGCTCATTGTCCTTTTTCTCCTTGCCACGGTAAGCCCGGCGATTGAATTCCACTTCTACCTCGACGTCCAACACCTGCCTTTTCAGGTTCTTCAGGACCTCTTGGAGGTGCTTTCCTCGGACATCGATACTTCTGCCGCGATAGGCGCGATTAGCGCCAATGATGAGCGGATTGGCGTTGCTCTTCAGCCTGGAAACGAAGTATCCGCCGTTTTCCTTAATGCGAGTAAACATCTGGTACTTGTAAAAACCGAGGTCGATAAGCAGGATACGGTCCCTTATCCACGGTCCTATCCTCAGAGTCTTTAGGTCATTAGTGCGCTCAGCGAACAGCGCCACGCTCTTCGGACCGGCAGCTACTGCGCTTGTCAGAACAGAAACCTTGACGCCTGCCGCCACTTTTAGAGATCTCGTAGCTGGCCATACCTTGGATAGCTTTTCATGTAGCCGAACAATAGTGCTATCCTGGATCAAGACGTCTTCGAAGGGCGACAGGCGCCTATTAAGCGTTCGACTGGGCTCTTGAGCCAGGTATTCCAGGCCTCTAGCCACACATTCCCGGAGAAAGGTTACCAGCTCCGGAGTGAATCGATAATACCAGCTGCTATCCCTCAAGATCTGGTTCGACGCCCTTTCATAGTTGCGTTTGAGACCAGCGAGAGTTCGTTGGAGATAAGTTCCGTAGCCTATGGCCAGGACCCAAAAAATGATCACAGGATCGATCTTCCGTTCACGCTTTATCAAACCCGTCTCTTTTGCTTTTTCCCTGAGCCATTCTGATGGGAATAGCTCACAAAGCTCCCTTTCAAATAGGTTCGCCTCCCCGAATGAGTAGTGATTAGCCAACCTAATCAAACCTCCCCCGTCGGATCTAAAAAGATAATTTATAGTATTTATAGGTTATTAATCAAGTTATCCTAATTTAGATATAACTTATAGCGAATCAAAACATCAGGGGACTATTTAAATCACGCCTTAACCGATGACCAATGATCTCTAGACCAATTTGCCAAGATGTCATGCAGCCGGTACTGGATCGAGAGGTCTTTTCAGGACGGAAATGGACTTGCCGGACTTGCGGACTTTCAAGGTCGAAGCTGGATTGGATGGCATCATCACATCACTATGGCTCTGTTAGCC
>JBAVVE010000118.1:0-4752 GCA_049697135.1 Bathyarchaeia archaeon
GTATTGAAGAAAGGTACTGCTACTGACATGCCGCTCAACGAGACTGAGAAAAAAATCTCGAATATCATATCCTTTCTATTCTTTGCTCTAATTGCTTATAGTATCTTCTTGCCGCTTAAACTGGGCACAGTCTGGTTCTTTGCTGGATTCCTCATCTATTTGCTGGGAGCGATTATCATGACTATAGCAATGCTAGATTTCTTTACTACTGCAGTGGACAAGCCTGTCACCAAAGGGGTCTACTGTTTTTCGAGAAACCCTATGTACTTTGGCATGTTCTTGATTTTTGGTGGCACAGGAATCGCATGTGTTTCCTGGGTTTTTCTGCTACTTACCGCAGTTTTCATGAGTCTATCGCATATTGTTGTAGTTTCCGAAGAACGTTTTTGCCTCCAAAAATATGGAAATGCATACCGAGAATACATGAATAGTATCCCAAGATGGATAGGAATACCGAAATCGAGGAAAAACCTCCATAATCCCTAAGATATTCTACAACATTGGAATTTTGTTTGTCTAAACCCAATGTTGTAAGTGTCCATTGTTTAGACAGAATTGGATACTCCGGGGTTTACATCAGTACGTTAGCTAGTCATAGAGTCAGATAGTCGAAGAGTTACAAGTTAGTAGCGTCCGTCGTTCAGTTCCGTCAGAAAAGTGTGTGTGCGCACCATGAGGCCACACACAGGTACCTTGATTGCGACTACATGCCACGAACCAATCTCGAGTATATTGGAGTCACTAGCACCATGCTGAGGACGACCGCCGTGGCCGCGATTGGGAGAAAATCATTCGGAATCATCCCAGTCGCAGCGCCTTCTCGAGCAATAATGAGCGACATCTCCGCTCGGACTGCTAGACCAACTGTCGATGCCGTGAGCTGTTTGCCGCCAAGTCTCGCGATCTTTCCTCCCACGAGTCCGCCGGCCAATCTTGCAGCTATTCCCGTCCCGCAGACGACTACGGCGACGGGGAGGTGTCTGATGATGTCGAAGGGGTCTACGGCGAGCCCGATGCTGGCGAAGAAGACGGCCGCGAATATCTCTTTCATGAAGAACGACCGATGAAGCATCTTCTCGCCAAACTTGCTGTACGGAACGACTGCGCCAACAATGAACGCTCCTGTTATCGCGGCTAGACCGATTTGTGTGGCAGCGAAAGCGAAGACTAAGCCAACACCCAATAAGATGGCGAAAAGAACTTCGTCTGAAAGCGCTCTCGCGAATCGTGAGATAACCAGAGGGAAGAGGCGCCCGCCCACGTAGATCGATGCAAGAATGAAGAACACGGCCACGACGGCTACTCGTGTGCCCTCACATATTGACAGCGTTCTGCCCGAGATCATGGCCAATGCTACGCTTAGCAGAAGAACTCCTTCCACATCATCGACAATAACGGCCGTCAGAAGCGTTTGTCCTGCTCTCGAGTCTGCTCGGCCTTCTGCGTTGAGGATAGATGCTACTACACTCGTGCCGCTTGGAGCCATGACCACGCCAAGGAGAAATGCCGCTGCGTGAGACCAACCGAGCAGATAGCCAGTCAAGTAGCCCACGCCGAGCGAGACCGCAACGCCTCCGGTTGTGAGGAGAAAAGCTGCTCTACCGGCTCTCCAGAATGCAGATGCCTCAAACTCCAACCCTACCGTGAAAAGAATCAGAACGGCGCCAAGCACTCCCAGAAGTTCGATGACTGTTAAGTTTGTGACGAGTCCAAGTCCACCGGGGCCGCCTATGAGAAGGCCGACCAAGACCGGCCCGATTAGTCCGGGCAAATGTATTCGTTTGAAGAGTTCCGAAGCCAGCGAAGCGGCTATAATTAGAATGCCTACCTCGTAGATTACGGTGACTGCTGAGCTATCCGTCATAGCTACCGGGCACAGCCGTTCTGTTCATGGGTGTCTGCAGTTACTTCAAGCTATTTCACGATGGGCGCCAATGGCCGAAGTCTGTGAGAAGCTTGAACCGAAAGGTTTGGTTTTTTCTAATTGGGTATCAACTCCAGACTTTGACATTGGATTGGCGCTTATTCTGCTAGCCGTCTCGAACGTACTGTTAGTCAGATCCTGAGTTACCATATTCCCAGTAGAGACTCTCTCCGTCGGCTTTGTCTAGTGAGCTGCACAACTTAACTAGTACGAAAAACTGAGAACTTTGGAGGGCTAATGCGGGAAGTCGCATTTGCCAGTCCACATCCGGATTCTGTCGGGAATCTTGAGACGAAGCCTTGCTTCCCACGGATGAGTGGAGAGGCGTTTTGTGTGTGGATCACCTGGTGCGGGCGTCCGGATTTGAACCGTCAGCAGATGTCGTCTGTTGTGTGCGTGGGTGGGTCTCTTGATGCGGGCAACATGATTTGAACCATCACTGACTTGAAGACAAACGTTTTTCGTCACCGTCGGCATCAAACTGCGCAGACCGGGCAAGACTGGGTTTCAGCTCAGGTTCTGAGGAAGAATTATAGTGCGGGGCCAGAAGGACGAGATAGCGGGCAAGATCCGATGACGGGGAAGTTTACTCTGGAAGGGATTGTGACGGCCCTTGTCACACCATTCACTCACGCAGGCGAAGTGGATGAGGATGCGCTTCGTGAGATTGTACGATTCCAGCTGAAGCACCGGGTGCATGGCTTCTTTGTGTGTGGAACGACTGGACTCGGCCCGGCAATGAGTCCGGATCAGAGAAGAAGAGTTGCCGAGGTGGTGGTTCAAGAGACGGGCAGGAAGATTCCGGTTGTGGTTCAAGTTGGTGCCTCCGACCCACAAGCTAGCTTTCAGCTTGCCGAGCACGCAGAGAAAGCGGGCGCGGACGCGATTGCGAGTCTGACCCCCTTCTACTACCAGCCTGGAGAGGATGCCATCATTGAGTACTTCACGAAACTGGCGGGTACAACCAAGCTACCACTGTTCATATACAACATTCCTCGCCATACGGGGAACAATGTCGACGCGAACTTGCTTCTGAAGCTTAGCAGGATCCCGAACGTTGTGGGGATGAAGGACAGTAGCAGAGATTTCGTGCAGCTCGTGGATTGCCTGTCGATGGTTCCTGCTGGATTCGGCGTCATAAACGGAACTGACTCGTACCTTTTCGCGGCCCTATGTGCAGGCACCCATGCGGGAGTCTCAGCGACCTCAAACCTTGCTCCTGAACTCTTCGTCGAGATGTACGACACGTTCCGCAGGAAGGAATACGACAAAGCAGCGTCGTTGCAGTTGAAGATACATGCGCTTCGAAAGGTTACGAGCAAGCCTCCGATCGCTCCTCTTCTGGAGGGTTTGAGGCTTCGGGGTTTGAAGAGCGGACTCGTGAAGCCACCCCTCCGCTCCATGAACCGGGATGAACTGGTGGAACTCCGTGCGTCTCTGTCTCGGATTCTTCCAGAACTCAGAATAGAATGAGCAAGAGGATCAGTTATGGGATTGAGGATCTTCCAGGTCGACGCGTTCACGGACAAAGCATTTGCAGGCAATCCCGCTGCCGTGTGCATCCTGACGGAGCCGCGTGACGAGGCATGGATGCAGAATATGGCGCGGGAGATGAACCTCTCCGAGACGGCGTTCCTCCGCAAGCAAACGGACGGGTTCGGTCTCCGCTGGTTGACACATGCTGTTGAGGTTGCGCTTTGTGGTCACGCAACGCTCGCAAGCGCACACGTCCTCTGGGAAACCGGACTGCTTGCGCCACAGGAGGAGGCGAGGTTCCACACCAAGAGCGGATTGTTGATGGCGAAGCGCAAGGGCGACTGGATCGAGCTGAACTTTCCGGCCACACCTGACGAGCCAGCAACCTCTCCTCCTCGACTCGAGGAAGCACTTGGCGTGAAGCCAAGGTACGTAGGCAAGAGCCGGTTCGACTATCTTCTGGAATTGGACACGGAGGAGACTGTGCGGACCCTGAAACCTGATTTCGGCTTGCTGAGGGCACTACAGGTCCGGGGCGTCATGGTCACGAGCCGCGCAACATCTCCCGGATTCGACTTTGTTTCTCGGTTCTTTGCGCCAGGATCAGGCATTGATGAGGACCCAGTCACAGGTTCCGCTCACTGCTGCCTCGGTCCGTTCTGGAGCAAACGGCTCGGCAAGAATGAGCTGATAGCCTATCAGGCCTCAAGGCGTGGCGGAACTGTACGTGTCCGCGTGAGCAGCGACCGCGTGTATCTGAGCGGACAAGCAGTGACAATCCTGCGCGGCGAACTTGATGATCACTTGTGAGAGGAACAAGCAGACTCGGTGATTGTGTATGATTCTCATTACTGGTGCTGCGGGTAAGACCGGGCGGGCCGTGATCTCTGCACTAGCTGCGAGAGGACAGCCTGTGCGTGCTCTGGTTCATCGGGGCGAGCAGGCGCGCTTGGTTGAATCGGTGGGCGCTCGAGAATCTATTGTTGGCGACATGCGTGACGAGAACAGACTCAAACAGGCCGCCCGTGGCGTGCGTGCAATCTACCATATCTGTCCGAACGTCAGCCCAGACGAAATCCCAATTGGTCGCGCAGTCATCGCCGCGGCCCGAGCGGCCAGAGTTGAGCAGTTCGCGTTTCATTCTGTGTTGCATCCACAAGTCGAGGCGATGCCGCACCACTGGAACAAGTTGCGTGTTGAGGAAGCCTTGTTCGAGTCTGGTCTGCCGTACACGATTCTGCAGCCGGCTTCTTACATGCAGAACGTGCTGGGGGGGTGGCAGGCGATTGTTGAGCGTGGAGTGTACGCGGTGCCGTATTCAGTGGAGGCTCGCATGAGCATGGTTGATCTTG
>JBAVVE010000119.1:0-6791 GCA_049697135.1 Bathyarchaeia archaeon
GGTCTGGCTTGGTGCAGTCTGTCATCAAATGCTTCGACAAGACCTTCCAATACCTCGAGCGAAACCGCCCCCGATCTTTCCGCGTAATCAATGAGATTCCTGGCGTCATGAACCATGAGCGCACCAATTGCGGTCATCATCTGAGTTCCGTTTATCAGCGCGAGGCCTTCCTTGGCCGCAAGTTGCACCGGACTGATCGAGGCCGCCTTCAAAGCCTCAGAGCTATTCACGACCTTACCCTGATACTCAGCGCATCCCTCTCCGATCAATGTAAGGGCCAGGTGTGCAAGCGGAGCTAGGTCCCCGCTTGCACCAACGGAACCTCTTTCGGGAATAATAGGGTGGACTCGCGAGTTGATCATAGCGACCAACGTCTCGAGGGTCGGCAGTCGTATCCCTGAGAGCCCTTTCGCCAGGGTGTTTGCCCTGAGTAGCATCATTGCACGTGTGACATCCGTCAGCAAAGCAGGGCCAATTCCGGTCGAATGGCTTCGAATGAGGTTCAGCTGAAGTTTTTCTATATCTTCGGGTGGAATCGTCGTATTGCTAAGCGCGCCGAATCCTGTGTTGATCCCGTAGATGATTCTTGACTTGATCAGTTCGTCGAGAACTTCCCGCGACTTAGCGATCTTCTCACGCGCACTCTCCCGCAGTTCGATGCGCTCGTATCGCCGTGATACTCTGACCACATCCTCGATCGTAAGCGTCTTCCCGTCCAGGGTAACGGTCATTCTCGAATCATCTCAGGACTATCGCGTCAAAAAGGGTCTAAAGGTATCGGTAGACTACGTATTCGATCACAAGGACGTTGAGCGCCGCCTAGAGGAACCTTCTCTTGAGAGCTTGGCGTTCCGCGTCCATGACTAGCTCGAACAATCTGTCTGTGGCTCGCTTTTCCTTGCGCAGGATCCTCCTAGCATCTGCTGGGGTCAGTCTCTTTCCCGCTTGGACCACAACGGCTGTTTTTCCATACTTCTCCACGACCGAGGCAGATTCCGAGGCTTGCTCCACGATTCGTTTCTCAACCTTTGTGAGTGCTCTTCCCTTTCTCTGCATGAGTGCATTCAAATCGTCTGTGTCGCAGGAGAGCACACCAATGGACTTGGAACCACAACTTGCACACTTGACTGCAGTGGGCAGATCACGGACTCGAACGATCTCAGCGTAGTTCCAACATGACGTACACACGAGTGTCCTCGACTCGTTCAGTATCCTGGCTCGAGCGGAGTCGATGAGTATTCGCTTCATCTTGTCTGACGGGATGAGGTCAGTCTTCATGCTGATGCGTTCAATTCCGAGCCTAGCGATCGGAGTAAGCTCGTCCAATCCCGAAAGGACAGTGAGCTTGATGCCTCCGTCTCGTATTGCTGAGAGGACTCGTCCTGTGCTAGGCAGATCCAGGTCTTTCCTCAGGGTTTCATTCATCGTTTCTTCGAAGATGACTGTACCCTCAAACGTCTTCATGAGGCGTCCAAGCCTTACGTTGCTGAGGTCAACCCATCTGGAGATTGCTCCGAATCGTTTCGCAACGTGAACAATTCTGCGCTTGAAGATCCCTGTCTTCGAAGAAGATGCTCTTGCTAGGTTCTCAAGGTTCATGTCCCCAAGCTTACGTAGCGTGTTCGCAACTCGCTCTGCATCAGCAGCCCCCGCTGAGTGAATCACAATCCGGTATGCGTCCTGTTGTACCCCTACCGTGGATCCCGCTTCCTCCGATAGAACATGTCCGACTAATCTCGCGAGTGTTCGGTTGACCAGCAAGCCGAAGTGACAACAGAGCACAACGTACTCGTCCCAGTCTTCGATCGTGACAAGCTCGTCGCTTGGGACATCTACGCCCATGGCCGCTTGGTCGAAGGTTTCAGACAGGGCTCTCTGCATTGTGTCAGCCGCGCATGGATATCTTGTCGACAGTTCTGAGACAATGCTCTCCTTGTTCCTGCCATTCCTGAGCGATTCAACTGCATACCTGCGGATCTCCCCAACCTCTGCCCCTATCTCGTAGGGAACAGGTATCTCTTCCCCTATCCAGCGGGGGATAGCTCCGGTCGGATCGGTGATCGCCCGAACATAGATCGTGTCCCCCTTGATGCTCTCCATCTTCCACGGGCTACCTCTGACGATGAACTTCGTTCCAGGCGTCCCATACTCCGCCACAAAGGCCTCATCCAGCACTCCGATTGGTGAATTCCCCGACTTGTCGACTACGAGGTACTGCTTCTCATCTGGGATCATTGAGAGCTTTCCGAAGTAGTAGGTGTAGATGTCCTTCAGTCGGCGTGGACGAAGGATGACTTGGTCCTGAGGGGAGAACCAACATAGGCGCGGAAACCTCGAATGCATGTATTCGACTACTCGCGTGAGGTCGGATTCATTGAGGTCCTTGTACGGCCCGGCGTTGTTGAAGATATCAAGTATCTCGCGGATATACCAGCGGCTCTTTTGGATCAGCAGGCCAACGATCTGGTGTGATAGCACATCAAGTGGCTTCTCAGGGACCTGGACAGCTTCGAGTATCTCTTGCATTGCCCGACGTGCTATTGCTAGTGCTTCGAGAGCGTCATCCGAATCCATTGCGATGATTATGCCCTCGGCTACACGCCCAACGCTGTGGCCGCTTCTCCCGACTCGCTGAATCAGCCTTGTAACTTGGCGTGGGCTCATGTACTGAATGATGAAGTCGACTCTCCCAACATCTATCCCTAGCTCAAGCGAGGATGTTGCTACAAGCGCTCGCAGTTCTCCGGTCTTCAGTCCTTGCTCGGCTGAGATGCGTGACGGCTTGGCCAAGGATCCGTGATGAATTGACACAGGAAAGTCTATGTCCCAGACTTTGAACCGGCTTGTCAGGACCTCCGCAACCGCCCGCGTATTGGTGAATAATATGACTGACTGGTGGTCCTCAATGAGGCCACGCATCAACTTCAGGCGTGCGGCAACTTCAGGATGTGTGTACAGTTTGCGCGCAAGGTGAGAACTCTCCGCATCCGGCTGAGGCAACTCTACACTCACTCTCATTCTGCGGCCTATTGGTACGCGTACCACAGCAACGGGTCTATTGGCTCCGGCAAGAAATTCTGCCACCCTTTCAGGGGTTCCGATGGTCGCCGATAGACCGACTATCTGGAAGTCGCGTCCGGTGATCCATCTGAGCCGTTCGAGTGCCAGTGTCAGCTGGCTTCCTCTCTTGTCCTCTGCGAGTTCGTGCACTTCGTCAACTATCACGTAAGCGACTTTGCGGAGGTTCCTTCGCATTATCCGTCCAGGCATGATCGCCTGCAGAGTTTCAGGAGTCAGAATCAGCATGTCCGGCGGGTTCTTTGACTGCATTCCTCGCTCTTTCGTCTCAGTGTCACCATGCCTGACAGCGACTCTCACGTCAAGGCGGTGACACCACCACTCCAACCTCTGAAGCAGATCGCGGTTCAACGCACGAAGAGGAGAAATGTACAGCACGGCAATTCCCGGCTCGTCGGTCTTCGAGGTCATGAAGCGGCTAAGAATCGGGAGCACTGCCGCCTCTGTCTTACCGGAAGCTGTCGGTGAAATGAGCAGGACGTTTTCGCCGGCCATGATCTTCGGAATAGCTTGCGCCTGGGGTTCCGTCGGTGCTGTGAAGCCGCGCTCGCGGACTGCTTCGAGAACCGGTCTCGCGAGTAGCGAGAACGCGTTGTCGTCCGAATGCTCCATGCGAACGCAGCCTCGAGTGGAGATACGACGTGCTCGATAAAAGCAAGCAGTGTTGTGATCTTTCCATATGATTCGGACTCAGTCGACTGTCATCTCAAACGTTTAAGAGAGATCTGCTTTCATCAACACGGTACAGTCGTGAGATGATGCAAGATGCCTCTGCGACAGCCGATTGTGGTCGTGCTTGGTCACGTAGATCACGGAAAGACGACTCTCCTTGACAAGATCAGGGGCACGTCTGTCGCTGCTCGCGAGCCTGGTCAGATCACTCAGTGGATAGGCGCGAGTCTATTGCCTTCCGCAGTCATAAAAGAGACCTGCGGGCCGCTTCTGGAACAGTTCAAGATCAAAATCGAAGTGCCAGGACTCCTCTTTATCGACACACCTGGGCATGAAACATTCTCGAACCTGAGACGCAGAGGAGGATCAGCTGCAGACATAGCTGTTCTCGTCATCGACGTTTCGAAGGGCGTCGAGCCACAGACAACGGAGTCGCTGGGTATTCTCAAGGGACGCAAGACACCGTTTGTAGTCGCTGCAAACAAGATTGACTTGATCAAGGGATGGAAGTCAACGACGGATACTCCGTTCACGGTATCATTCAAACAACAAGCTCCAGAAATCCAGACCGAACTGGACAACAGGATCTACACCATAATGGGTGCCTTGTCGAGACTTGGGTTCAGGTCCGATCGATTTGATAGGATCACTGAATTCACAAAGGATGTCGCGATAATACCTACATGCGCTCGAACTGGAGAAGGCATTCCAGAATTACTCGCAATCGTTGCTGGCCTGACGCAAGCCTACATGCATGACAAACTTGAGACCAGGAGCGGACCTGCCCTCGGCACCGTTCTCGAAGTCAAAGAAGAACCAGGTCTAGGCATGACTGTAAACGCGATCATCTACGATGGCGTCCTCAAAGTGAACGACACGATCGTACTGGGAGGAAGAGAGGGGCCGATCGCGACTAAGGTCCGGGCTCTTCTTGTTCCGAAACCCCTAGATGAGATTCGAGATCCGAGAGAGAAGTTCCTTAGCGCTGAGCGGATAGTTGCCGCTGCCGGCGTTAAGATCGCAGCCCCGAATCTTGACTTGGCTCTTGCTGGATCTGCGCTCTACGGAGTTCCACATGGCAAGAACGTGAAAGAGTACTCTCGCATGATAGAAGAAGAGGTAGAGAAGCTCAGGATACAGACCGATCGGAACGGTGTCATCCTCAAGACGGACACGCTTGGATCGTTGGAGGCCATAACCAACGCGCTATCAAATCACAACATCCCACTGAGACTTGCGGATGTTGGTGACGTCTCAAAACGTGATATCGCCGAGGCTGAGGCTGTCTGGGTCGACGACAGACTGTTGGCTGCAGTACTGGCATTCAACGTGAGGGTGCTTCCTGACGCTGAGGAAGAGGCGAGCAATGCGGGGATCAAGATCTTCAAGGCCGAGATAATCTACCATCTCATCGACGATTACGTCAGATGGTCCGAAGAACAACGGGCGGCCGGCATGAAGGCAGAGCTCGATAGCCTCATCAGACCTGGTTCAGTAAGGGTTCTGCCGGGATTCGTCTTTCGAAGAAACAAACCAGCGGTGGTTGGCGTTGAGGTCTTGGTGGGCAGGATTCGGCCTAAGTATCCTGTTATAGACGACAACGGGCGGAGAATCGGTGAGATCCTGCAAATCCAAGACAAGGGGAAGGATCTTCAAGAGGCCACGAAAGGCATGCAAGTTGCCGCTTCGATTGACAAGGCAACAGTTGGCCGCAATGTTGCCGAGGGACAGACCCTCATAGTCGATATTCCTGAGAAACATGTCAAGATCCTGCAATCTCGTTACGGTACTGAACTTAGCCCAGAAGAAGACGAGTTGATCAAGAGCCTAGTTCAGTTGAAGCGGCGACAGACCCCGATCTGGGGCCTTTGAAATCGCTCTCAGAATCGTCGTCGTCATGAGCCTCATCGGGCAGAGGCCGTCCTGAGGGGTTTTGCCGCAACTGCGGACGCAGACAAACGTCTGTGTCTATCCGAGAAATTTCGCTAGCCGCGTTCTTTCTTACCGTGATATGCGGTCCATTTGAGCTTGCGAGGGTCTCTCTTGTAGATGAGGAGACTCTTCCGACATCTCGCCGCGCAGAAGTAGAGTATTGTTCCATCGTTTCTGATGTACATCATTCCTGTGGCTGGGGGGAACGGCTTACCGCAGAAAGAGCATTTGTTGGTCCTAGGCAATACATGGCACTACCTGATCTTCTTGGCTTCGCGTTCAGTCTCCCTGAGTATGAGAATGTCTCCTACTCTGATAGGCCCCTTTATGTTCCGTGTTATGATTCGGCCTTTGTCTTTTCCTTCGAGGAGTCTGACCCGAACTTGGATGACTTCGCCCGTGACGCCGGTCCTACCCACGACCTGCGTGACCTCAGCAGGTATCGGTTCCTCTCTTGACTTCTCACGTGCTGCGGACATGTCTAGGCTTTGGCCCCGCTGCCGGTCCTAAGGCGTTCAGCTGAAGTTGTAACGTCCTTCAGAGTGTTCGCCCCTTCTCCAGCCTCTATCACCGAGACAGCCGCGCATCCGACGTCGATGCCGGCTGAACGACCCAAGTCCAGTTTGCTTGGGACGAACAGGTAGGGGATCTTTCTCTCTTCGCAGAGGATAGGCAGGTGAGCAACAATCTGAGGAGGCTCAACATCCTCGGCAATGAGCACAAGTTTCGCGATTCCGCGCTCAATGGCTTTTGTGGATTCGTTGGTTCCTTTCCTTATCTTGCCGGAATCTTTTGCTACTTGAACTACTTGGTACGCTTTGTCGATGGTCTCCTTTGAGGCCTCGAACTTGACGTAGGACGGTTTTGGCATTCGCTTCTCCTGCACATCTGCCAGCGGCTAGTCTAAGCAGCCGGCCTACTATTATCAATGTTTCTATGAGAAAAATAGCCTATTACGATCGACGCCGACATGAATTGCTCCTGAATCTTGATCGGGCAACAATCTTAAGCGCTCGTCGAAACTATCCTGAGTCACACGGACTTGAGTTCCCGATGATTTCGGAGACCGAGATCCTTCACATAATCAACGAGATCCACCAGTATGATGC
>JBAVVE010000120.1:0-3618 GCA_049697135.1 Bathyarchaeia archaeon
GTTCCGGGGAATCGAGGATTCGGATCTCGCTGTAGCGGCTGAGGATCAGGTTCTATTGGTTTCCAGGCCTTCACCGTACCCGGTTCGCTCGAGTAAACCATCCTCACGATCTCTCCTCGTCCTCTCACGCCTATGGTAGATGAGAGGCGCGGCATATTGACCGAGTATTTGGAAACCAAGTCAACGATTTCTGTTCGGAGAATCGAGCGAACTAGGATGCGCCCTGTGACATTGCGCTTGTTCGGTCTGTGAAGAGATCGAACAGTTCAAACGCTGACCTCATGGCTCGATCCTTCTCGATCGCTGAGCCATAGATGGCGTCTATAATGAGCGTGTTATTGAGAAGCTTGGCTCGAAGTTGAACGCGCCCATCATCACTTATCCAACTCATGGTGAGGCTTGACGGAGTAGCTGAATATCCGAGCCAACGGAATTCGCTGAACCATCTTCCTTTGAGACTTCTCAAGACGAAGCTCGGATCCACTTCATCTGGAAGACAGGCTGTTACTGCCCTTGTCTCCATCGATGCTGATCCAGCATTGCCGAATTGAGAAGCGCGTTTGTCGAGACCGATTCGATATCCATCTTCGGTTCTCTCAACAAGGTCTTGCTCTTCTAGCCGGTCCAAGGTCCTAGAGAGCATTTCTTGATGCAGGCCGAGCTTTCTGCGGAGCCCCTGGAATGAGTAAGTGGCTTTCTGTTCCTCAGAAAGCGCTGAAAGCACCTTACGCTGGCGATAATCAAGCTTCTCATCAGAACGGAGTCCGCACAGCTGGAAGGAATCGCTTGCACTCATTACGAAGCCTGCTCCTTCGCTTCGGATCCGCCCTATATATTGACTAACTAGACGCGAGGAGACTGGCTTGGGGCTTCTTGACGGTCCCCGTAATCGTCATTCGCGCCACCTTTGGTTGCTCAAGGAGATCCCATTCCCCCCGCAAGCCGCAGCTCAACGCTCCCAATTCGATGTGCAACATGGCGATGCCGCAGTCCAGACGTTTCGATACCTGAAACCCGGGCTCTATCGTCCTTACGAAGACAGTCACCGAATCCTGTCTAACATGAAAGCCCCACGGTTGCCGGTTGACGGCAGAAGGAGCGAGTCTAGCCGCTTCAAGAGAAACTCTCACCCATTCCGGCCAGTCACGTTCGCTAAGCCCGGTCGTAAGATGAGACAACGGATGACGCTTATGCGTTCGACCAAAGCCAGTCATGAGCTTCTCTTCAAGAGACTCGTTCTTGCACACGTATCCGATGGGAGTCACCGCCAGAACGCTCTCATTCTCCTGTGTTTCAGCAAGCCTGGCGGCGACTTCCGGCCTGAAGAATCCGCCAACCCAACACGTTCCTAGCTGCGAAGCCGTCGCTTCCAATAAGACGCCTTCCCCAGTATAGCCGACCGCTTCCTGCACTCTGGGACTGCGCGTATTGCCGATGAAGGCAACGAAAGCAGGCGCATCTCTGACTTTGCCGAATGATCCAATGGCGCCTCTGAAGACGGTGTCAGACGATTTAGATACTAGCACAGCGCGCGCATCTGGAAACGGCCTGAACTCCTCACAGAACTTCCGGAACCTTTCCAACAGGTCAGCATCGATTGATTGCGTGGGGTCAAACTGTCTACGCGACCTTCTCTTGATGATGATTGGATACCATCTTTGAGCATATGCTTCGATAGCGAATTGCATAGATACAGACCTCGTTTCGCATCTATATTGGTGGACACATCAGAAGTAGTGTCTGCCGCCTTGGAGCATCTTGGTGAGGTGTGGGACACAGCAAACAGAGTGTCCCTCACACAGTATAGCGAAGACTATGCTGGGAACTGAGAAGGGCTAGGGAGCTAGTCGTTCAACTGCCTTCGATGAGTCTATAGAGCGAGACTGCCATCATCACTGCTCCTGCAAAGGAGAGCGCGCCAGCACCGCCATATGTGAAGTAGTAGAAGAACGTGCACAAGGGACTCACTCCGATTCCCATGCATTGGTACTCACAATGTGTATTATGTTGGAATTCATAATATGTCCAATACGAATCCGAGGATACGGTGTAGACAGTGACGACAACACCAGAGAAAGCGTACAAGAATGCCCCCAGAAGGAGCAGGCCGATTCCTACGAGTAGAGCCTCCCTAGGTTTCATAGGAGAACAAACCAAACAAGTGCCGAGAGCTATTTGGCATTTTTCCAAGATTCTCCATTAGACTTGTCTAGAACCGCCTTTGTTGAGGGCGAAGAGAGGAAGGCAGGAAGGAAGATTCGTCTCATAGCGAAGACCATACTATCTCTGAGACAACAAGCTTCAAACACCGAGCGAAGCCTCCCAAAACGGAAGAATGCAAGGGGTTGCGCTGTGGTGCGGGAGGGGGGATTCGAACCCCCGAAGGCCTACGCCATAGGCTCCTGAAGCTAGGGCAGCGGTGTACGCTTCTACCCCTTAGACCTGGTTCCCGCCAACAGAACGGTTGGCCTCGGGTACTCCCGCCACAAACCCGATACTTCGACCCCAACCACTTAACAATTATGTCAGAATGAATCTGCAACAGAACCCCACGACTTTCAGCAGATCACAGGAATTGTAAGTCAACATGTTCAAGAGCTGTGGGAACTCTTGCGCTAGAGCTTTGAGAATCGTCGGATCATTTCATTGTCAGGAAGTCCGACTGTAATCGCCGCAGGATTTCGCGAATCTAAGGATTTGATCAGAAGAACCTAAGACCAAACTGCAACAGTCTCAGCTTCTTTTGAAACGTTGCTGTTCGCGTGACAGGGCAGGACAGAAGAGATAAATGCGATTTCTCCCAAATTCCTAGGAGGATCGGGTTTTTCCCAATCACGATTCTGATTGGTGGGCGGGTTGAGAAGTCATACGTTCCCACGTAAGGCATCATTCATTCTCATGCTTATTCTGACAGCGGCGCCGTTCACGGCTGCTGTCTCATCTCGCCTTGTTGGACAAGCGCATGGTCTCGGCGATGAAGCGACCGCCGCGCTGACCGAGTGGACGATTCCGACTCCGGACAATCTCCCAATGGGGTTGGCATTGGATCAGTCCGGGGAATGCTGTTGGTTTGTGGAGTCGTCCGGCAGCAAGGTGGTTCACCTTGACCCGTCTACAGACACGTTCCAGGAATGGACGATTCCGACTCCCAACTCGAAGCCAACGAGTCTCGCTTTGACAATGATATCAGGGTCGGTCGCGGTTCTCGGCACCGAGACCGCGAAGGATAACCTGTTCCTCTTCTTCCCCAACACAGGCATGTTCAGAGAGTATGCGTTGCCTCCGGATTTCGGTCCACTGTACATCTCAATTGAGCCTGAAGGCCCGCAGGTCAAAGCATGGTTCACTGGCATTGGCGACTCTGTAGGTCAAGTCATCTACGACCCATCGCTAGGCACCCTCAGAATGAATGAACTAGCACTTCCAGTCGCTGCTGGTGGCGGAGCGAAAGGCGTCCATGCAACTTCAGGCGCCATATGGTTCGCAGGCACGAATGCTATCGTCAAATGGGAAAGCGCGACGAGACAGTTCACCACGTGGACTATTCCACCTCATCCCTCAACCAAAGCCGCCTTCGTCGACATCGATGCCCTAGGTCAAGTCTGGTATACCTCAGCG
>JBAVVE010000121.1:0-5310 GCA_049697135.1 Bathyarchaeia archaeon
GGCTCCCTCTGATGGTCTCAGGAAACAGTACGGCGTCCTTGTCGACTAGGTCAGGTCCGATCAGTCCAATCTTTTTGAATCTACTGAGATCGGAACTCGTTGCCAATGCGATTCTTGGCCCTCTCCTCGAATAGGCGGTGTACAGTGCATAGTACGTATTGCGGATCCGCGTGATTCTCGCATCTTCGCACCCAAGCTCCTCCCACCCCTCACTTGGAGCCAGGATCGGGTGGTCAGGCCTCTCAGCTATCTTCATATCCGTGCTTAGCGCAGCGTATCCTATCGAGGAAATACCATTCGTATCTACTGCCCGGTAGAACAAGTGAAATTTACGGTCCTCGAGGACTCCGCCGGGGTTGAATGTAGCCTTCCCTTCCCACCTGATTCGTGGACGCGGCGCTATCAGCGGGTTTGAATCACAACGATTGAGAGTAGACAGGCTCTGTACCCCGAGTCAACAGATCACTCGTAAGGCTTCATAAGGGAGAGGGTCAACGGCAAGTTGTGTTCCGTTTCGTCACTCGATCGGCCTGTGCTGTTCCGCGCTTGTTCAATTGCTGTTTCTTGTTTATGTCTTCAAGGGCTTTCGCGTACTGAATCAAAGCGTTTATCGCGTTAACGGCTCTCTCAGGAGTCGGGTACGAAGGTATTCGATTCTCTTCCAGCATTTTGACCAGTATCTGAGTGAACTCCCCACCAATAGTGCACACGACTGTCGGCTTGCCGTAGGTTACTCGGGATTCGGTTATGGCGTCAACTACGTCAGATTCAATGAATGATGTTTGAAGAAGCACGATTACAAGGATTATTCCAACGTTGGGATCTGACGAAACGGCGTCTAATGCCGCCCTGTAACGCTCTACGTCAGCGTCGCCTACGAGGTCTAATGGGTTATGCACTGTCGCGTATTCCGGCAGCTTTTCCCTTAGCGTTCTCACGGTCTCCGGATTGAATTTCGCCAACTTGAGGCCGAGTCCTGAGACCTCATCGGTACTTATTACCCCGAATCCTCCTCCGTTGGTAACTATGGCGATGTCTTTCTGATCTTTAGGCAGTGGCTGGTATGCAAGCGCTCGTGCGTAATCGAGCAGTTCGTCTACAGTTTGCGCTTGTACTACCCCGGCTTGCTTGAACGCCCCGGCGCAAACCTTTGCAGATCCTGCGAGAGACCCTGTGTGGGATAGGGATGCGCTGGCTCCCTCATTCGTCACACCTCCCTTCAACACGATCAAGGGTTTATTCTTGGCGACTCTGGACGATGCTTTGAGAAACTCTCTGCCTCGGCTTATGCTTTCTACATAAACCGTGATGCACTTTGTCAGCGGGTCGTCGACTAGATAGTCTAATAGGTCAACTTCGTCCACGTCAATTTTGTTTCCTATACTGATGAATTTGCTGATCCCAATATCCTGAGAAGCAGCCCAGTCGAGTACCGCGGAGCCGAAGGCGCCACTTTGCGATATGAACGCTATTGGGCCTTCCTTCGGTCGTCTCAACCTGTATCGAGGTAGAAACAGCGTGTCTACGTGGTTTGCTGGGTCGTATACTCCTATGCAGTTTGGACCAATAATCCTTAGCCCGCTGTCCCTGATCTTTTCCCTAATTTCAAGCTCAAGTTTTTCTCCTTTCTCGCCAACCTCTTTGAATCCTCCAGAGATTATTATCGCTGCTTTGACATGCTTCGACAAGCATTCATCGATTATAGGAGGAACCATCGGTGCTGGGACTGCAATCACTGCCAGATCCAATTCAGATGGGACTTCCTTCACACTAGGGTATGTCTTGAGGCCCAGTATGCTCTCGGCTTTCGGATTGACCGGATACGCCTTCCCTTTGAATTCGGATTCCACGAAGTTCTTGAAGATGACGTGGCCAAACTTTCGGGGTTCCCTGGAAGCTCCGATCACCGCAACGGACTTGGGCTTGAAGAAGGGGTCTAGGTCCATGCTAGACATCTCCTGTTTGCCTTAGAATGATCCGAGAGTCGACAGCGCACGCTGCGTCTGAATAGAGGATCACTGGGTTCAGGTCCAGCTGGGTTATCGCATCATGTTCTATCATTAGATCTGAAACGTTGGTCAACACGTTGATTACCGAATCTAGGTCTGCTGGGGGCTTTCCTCTGATTCCCTCTAGTACTTTCGACCCTTTTAATCCATGAATCAAGTTTAGAGCGTCTACTCTGTCGATGGGGGCTACGCGGAATGCGACATCATCGTACACCTCGGTGAACATGCCCCCCATTCCAAACATAACCGCGGGGCCAAATTGGCTATCTCTTATTCCTCCAACAATAACCTCGGTCGAAGGAACCATCATTTTTTCAACTAGAACTCCTGTGACCTTCGCTGACGGTTCTCTCCTATTGACTTCCGCAACAAGCTTTTCATATGCCGTCCTGAGCTCCTTCTCATTCCCAACGTTCAGGACGACCCCACCCACGTCCGATTTGTGTAGAATCTGAGGAGAAATGATCTTCAAAGCTACAGGATATCTGATTTCGTTTGCCCTCTCAACGGCCTCTTGCAAACGGATGACCACTTGAAATTTCGGTGTAGGGATGTGATGAAGGTTGCATATTCGGTAAGCCTCGTCTATCAGCAAGGAAGATCGTTCTTCCCTCAAAGCTTTCTGGATAATGAGTTCACATTCTTTCATTTCGAGCGCCTTGCCAAGACTACTAGTCTACGGAATAGCTTCGGCGGTACAGTTCCCAGATCTTGTGAGAGGATGAGCCAAATTGGCCTCAACTTTTCAAGTTCAAGATTGGAAAGAATCAGAAACTCTTCTTAGAATGTCGGGCGCGCTGGTCAGCTGCCAGTACCTCGCCGGACGACACACACGGGATTACTTGCGTTTCCTTGGTTTCTGGCCCTTTCCTTTAGCCTGCTTTCCCGTGCCGTGTAGTTCGATGTAGCGGCACTTTCCACACTCATAGACGTGGATAGGGACGTACGCGGTAGTGATTAGCGCCCCAGCTCCAGCCCCACGGCGTCCAGCTCACGGCAGGCAATCCGTGAAAATAGTTCGTCTCTCTCATTGTTCCTCTGCACTTTCGACAGATGCGTCTGGGCAAACACACTCACGCTTTGATATGAGGCGGACATTTGGATATAGCGCTTTGCGTCAGAGGCCCAGACAGCTCGCGATGTTACCAACATCCCTCCTAAACGATAGAGGCGACGGCGGCCTTTCTTGTTCTTCAACCGTCAGGGTAGATGAAGCATATTTCCAGATGGTTGAAGTTCATCCCATGAAGGTTCAAATCCTGATGCTCGCACCAAGCCAACCCAACAGTTATCATCTTCAACGCCTTGTATCCACCCAGTGCAGGATCTGCGCTCAATTGCGTGTGATGATATTTGGAGATTGCACGGGATTTATTGAAAACCAAGGTAGCAGAGCTGAAAACAGAACTAGTCGCAGTTCCGTCGTCGGCACCTCTAACGAAGGTCGTGGGTACCCTCAGGAAGAGGAACGCATACGAAGCTTTCATCGTCGACGACGCGAAGATAGGTATGGTAAGTATTCGCGACATCCTCAGAGCGAAGCACGTCCATTCAAGGAAAGCTTCTTCGCTGGCTGTGCAGATACCGAACCTAACGCCTGAAACCTTGGTCCGTGAAGGAGCCTCGGTCATGACAGACTACAGAGTGAGAGCCCTCCCCATCGTGAAGGATGGAGAAGCCATAGGTGAGATAACTGCACTCTCGATATGCAAAGCCCTCCACGCAACTACGGCGCTGGATTTCACTGTCGATAAGGTGATGACGAGCCACCCAATAACGGTCCACGTCGATGATCCTCTTGCCAAGGCCAAGACCCTGATGAGTCGCAGAAACATCGATCACTTACCCGTACTTCAAGACGGCAAAACAGTCGGAGTAGTACTGTCCCACCGATTGTTGGACTCTATACTACCGCCTGAAAGATCGATGAAACATGGCTGGACACCTGAGACGCGAGCCCTCAACAGACTCTCCGTGAAGGGTCTAATGGAGCGACCACTCACATGCGATGTGGGAGAAAAGACCTCTCCTCCGTCCTCAGCAGGCTGATTGATCGAAGGAAGAGCTACACCCTAGTCGGAATTGGAGAAGAAGTACAAGGAATAGTAACGTATCGAGATTTCATCTCGAAACTCTTGGTCAAACGCAGAAAGACCAGAATACCAGCGTATATTGTGGGGCTGCCGGACGATCCGTTCGAGGCTGAAGCAGTACGTAGCAAGTTCTTGAGAGCCATCAACCTTCTCAAGAAGAGCTTCCCTGAGATGCTAGAGGCCAGATGCACGATCAAGACCTCGAGTCCTAAGGGTAAGAAGGGCAGGAGACGCTACGAGGTGAAGGCGCTCGTCTACACACCGCACAGAATGTTCGCTCATTCAGAGTCCGGTTGGGACCTGCTGTCTGTCTTTGACGTCACGTCGGATAGACTCAAGAGGATAATGGCTCGAAAGCGAATCAGAAGAAGAACCCAGAGGCGAAGATGGTAGACGCGGTTGTTCGTCGCATTCCCATCGCTTTCATCTCAAAGTCAAGTGATAAAGGCGCAGGTGCCAGTGGGAGAAGTTCCACCAAGGTCCGCGAACGCTCCCTTGCTAGAAACCTCTCATCGAATGCAACAATCGCGCATTTCATTAATATGCGATGGGCGAAAGACAAGTTCATTGCACGCCCGTCGCCATAATCCATGAGGTCGCAGGTGGCCGACTCGTGAAGGTGTCTTTGAGGGATCTGATTAGGGAGGCAATGAAGAGGCTTGGCGGTCGCGGATCAGTGACTCACATCTACGCACTCATCCACGCCGATCATCCGGACATAAGATATCGCTCAATTTCGAGGAGCATGCGAGAGTTGGCCAGGAACCGTCCTTCACGATCGAGGTTTTCTCAAGATGAGAAGATCTTATGGAAGGTGGGAAGAGGGGTCTACGAATTGTACAGCGAAGAGAGGCATGGGCGCGCGATGGATAAATGGAGAATTCGATTCTGCGACCTCTGCGGGCAAGAGATCCGTCCCGAAAACAAGTTCTGTGACCGTTGCGGTCGTAGACTGGTCTAGGGGAGACACTTCTTCGCGATCTCTGCAAGAGGTCGGCCCCCAACTTCTCCACGCCAAGGCTCCTGACCCGCTCTCTACCTACTCAAGGAAACATGCTTCTTCGACGCACCCTATGGCGCCAAGACCTCCCTATCGAAAAACGAGCGCGGGACATGGAGCGTTGTGAACAATAGTGTCCCAGAGGCTTCCGACGGACATTCTCCTCAGGAGACTATGGCCGTTTCATCCGACAAGATCGGATCAGACT
>JBAVVE010000122.1:0-4721 GCA_049697135.1 Bathyarchaeia archaeon
AGGCCGAACTCCAGATAGGAAAGACGGCTGCTCCTTGGATCTAGCTCAAGAAATACGAGACTCGTGGCACTGATCGCAGCACTAATGAAGCATAGACCCGCAACAGAAATCTCACCCAAGGAAATCGCATTCTCCGTAGATCCCTTGATACCCGCAACAACGAACAGAAGCGTAGCAGCCAGGATGCTTGATTCGATTACAATACGTTCCCGCTTGTAGTCAGAGGCCACTTCAGACACCAAGAACTGGGCTCTCTAAACCCCTTCCCGAAGTCTTTAGTTTGGATCTATAATACGCTTTGCCGCGTGTCGCTTGAACAAGATCACGCCCTCCATCAATGAGTAAGCCTGGCAAGAAGGCTGCGGATGAGGGGGCTGCGTTGCAGTGGGCGAGGACTCTCCGCGACTTGGTGGAACTCCGCAACCAGACCTTGGACAGAGTCAAGGGTCACTTGTTAGGTCGCAACGAAACCGGGGCGATAACGGAACCTGAGAACGCTTGGGACAAGAATCCGCAGGTCATGTTTGAACGGTACTTCAAGAGGCAGCTGTCGCCTTGGACTGAGCAGGATTTGGAGCTTGAATGCGAAGACTGCGGACTCTCCAGCGACGAAGTGGTCAACCGGCACTTTCCAGGCAAGTACGAGAACTACGTGGAGGCGAAATCTTCAGAGGACATTGATCTTTGCCCAAACTGCTACACGAAACGCCAGGGAAAGGAAGCGGAGGCAGGCGTTGAGGCCAACGACTCGCATGGGCAGGGCTATGCTACAGGCCCTCAGTAACTGGAACCGGGCTAACCGCATGTCTCCTTCCCTAGGTGAGCAGATCGCCAATTGCAAGAAGTTTCTGGAAGATCTCTCGTCGATGAAGGCTGCTCCGGATAGGGAGGAAGGCCGAGAGCTATTCAGGCAGGCTGTGGAGACGGAACTGAAACGTTTGGAGTGCAACAGGAGGTGAGATCATGACATCTGTTGTTCTTGTGCTCTTCTGGTTCTCCATTGCCTCTGGCTTTCTCTTCATGAGTTTGCTCACGTTATGGCTCCGACAGAGGATTGTGCCACGTCAAATCGCAGAAGCAAAGAAGGAGGAGTATTTTGCGGGAGCAGATGTCGCCAAGCTCAAGATTATCTTTGACCACATGCTCTTGGCGGAGTTGCTTGCTTTTCTTATGACAAGTCTTTCCGCATTTGTTGAATGGGCGACCTTGGCGGGGCTACTGGACTAATCCAGTGCCTTCCACGCCAATTCTGCTGGTTTGCGCTAGCTTAGCTTGGCTCCGCAAGCTTGACAGAATTTGCTCTTGCGTGGGATCTCTGCTCCGCATTGACGACAGAACTTGCTCCCCAGAGCTTCAGTGGGAGTTGGCTTCATCGTCGTCCTGACACTCTTCTTTCTCCGATTGTACAAGAGTATGGCCACGATTGGGCACGCAACAACCAAGACTAGGATGGTTGCTTGTAGCGCGAGGAGAACCGGAGCTTCCGCTTTGGCTTTCTCCGCCGAGCTTCTTGCGGCATCGAAGTCTCCGCTCTGGAATGATTCCCAAGCCTCATTCAATCCATTGCTCTTCAATAGAATCCCGCGAAACGCATTGGAAGCAAGACCAATCGCCTTGAGCGCTTCTTCTGCGTTCTTTGCGTCGGCGTTGCTGGTAAGCTTGATTCCCAGACTGTGCCCCTGAGTATACAATAGGACTATTCCGATGTCCGCATTGATTGGTGTCGATTCGCTTGTGAAGACCCGCCTAGGTTCTTCGCTCAACATTTGAATCATGGCGAGGCGGGTGAAATTGTAGACATCCCATCCGACCTCAACTGCCTCGTAGCCTGTGAAGTAGTAGATGACGAGTGTTGTCGATCGTGCTTCAATAATGACATAATATTGTGCTGTCTGTGCTTGCCACCAAGACTCCGGAGCCGGGGTTGCGACAGGCACCATGACCGCCCTTGTTCCGCCAAGCTCATTGATCGACTCGACTTCCAGCAGAGTACGCGGTGCTGTCTTTGTGATGACAACATCGTCACTTGTGAGCCATCCCAATTGGATTCTCGACCAAGCAGAGAACTCGTCCCTTTCCAGTGGCCTTTCCTTCCCTGCAAGTCCCATGACATCCCATTCTGCGATTGACTGGGGATTGTAGATGTCAGGTAAGCCAATTAGGTGCCCGAACTCGTGCATGTAGGTCGCGAGGCCCCAGTTCTCACCAACCACAGCGACCCCCATGGAAGGAAATGCAAATGGTGAAACGTCGCCGGCATATACTCCTATGAGATATCCATCAGGCATGAGATTCGTCAGACCGTGGGAGTGCTCCAACACGTTTTTCGCCAGAATGAAGTTGGCGGCAACACCCAGTACATATTCCGAGTTCTGCCAATTGTAGACTTCCCCGCCTAGAAGCCAGAACTTGTTGTAGCTTTGACGATACAGGCTCGCGTTCATTTCTGAGATGATTTGGCGATACTTCTCCGGGGTACTGGAGGGGTCATGTTTCACGTCCCCAAAGTCGAATAGTAGTACGCTCACCTGTTTATGTCCACAGACACATTCCAGATTGTTCGGTGCCTTGACGGTTTCGGACGCTCCTGCCTGGAGCTGGAAGGGGAAAAAGGAAGAGCAGAGAAAAAGAAAGACTAGGGCAACCCGTCTCATTCGGCTACTCCATCTATCTCATCTTGATTGGCGTCTAATAGACACTGTGATAGTGACTGCGATAGCTTTAGGAATCTGAGAAGCTGATCCCCAATCTACAGAGACCGCCAAGCTCAAGAGGTCTCCGCCAAGTAGGTTTCAGTCGCAAGTGCCTTATGCTTGTAGTGCCAATCAAGATAGCGTTCTGTCCGGTGATGCGAATGACCGACGTTGGTCAATCGCCTTCAAAGCGTTTCCTTGTGCTGGCACGCTGTCCAAGATGCGAGAGTGAGACGCCACTTCATGCTCAGGTCTGCCCTTAGGCTTTGGTCTTGTCCGTGACTCGGGCATGTTGTGAAATCAGTCGTATCAGGTGACCCCGATCCAACGAACATCAATGTGATGGAATCCTAGATGTCGAGATGTGGCGATACGGGAGCATCATGACTTCGCAAGGAACGTCGTATATTAGATTGCGATATGTTCAGGTGATTTGGGTTGCGAGTGCATCCATAGCCTAAAGTACCCCAGACAGCGCTTTCATTTACGAACTAGATTGAAGTTCGTAAAGTATAACGGACATGCAACCGGATATCTTCTGATAAACAAGAAACGACGAGCCAGCGATATATCCGCTGCTGACGAAGTACCTGTCCCCGTGCTCTACAGGTCAAGAAACCAAGTAATTGCTGTCTCAGACCGAGATTTTGAGATTGTTGAGGAACAAGGCCACATCGCCGGAGATAATTTGCAGGAAGTGGAGAAACCTTTCGGCTACGGCTCCGGGGACAATCATGGGTTCGTTGGTTCACTATGCCAAGACTTGTAAGGAATGCAATTAGAATCCAACCTATTGTTTTCGTAATAGCATTAGCGGGCGTCGCATGGGCAGTTGTATGTTTTCTGTTAGGATCGGTGTTCAGTTGGACGATGACTGAGACAACTTATTCGGCAATTGGGGGAATGCTGCTCTTCTTCGGAGTCCCTTTCTGGGTGCTACAAAGGAAGAAGTATGCGGCTGTCTTTTGGATGGTGGGGCTTTTCTTGCTATTCTTATGGTTTAACGACGTAGTGCAATTCATGAAACTCCCCTTACCTTAACGCCTTCAATCTACAAGCCGGTCTCTCCGCTATCTCCCGCCTCTTCCGCTCCATGAGGGGGCCTGCCGAACTTGCGCAAGGCTCTACTGTCAGTCATGCGCTCGCGCTCGCTTGTCATGCTGTGAAGATTGACCACTCGAAGCGGATCTTGGGGATTGCGCCGCGAACCATCGGGGCATGTTTTTGGCTGTAAATGGCGCTGATTCTGATGCTAACTGCACGCTAGTTCCCTTATGTCGCCCCGCGCTCGCCGTTCACGTGTCAAAAGTTGACACGCAGAAGCCGATCATGGTCATGGGTGGCCCGTGAGTCTTGGCTGATGCAAATGTTTCACGTTGCGGCTACTAGGAACTTCGTCGCCTCAAGATGATCATGGCAAGTATGAAGATTATTGCGAGCAACGGAATCGGAGAAAACTCGGGTATTGTGTTTGAACCGCCGATTGTGATTTGGTGCTCGCTATGCGGGTATGTCACGTGGATGTACCAGAAGTTCGTGTGTTCGGTTACTGATGCTGCATGTTCCACTCCGTCGAACATCACGATTGGCTGACCAGAAAGAAGGGTCTTCGCGATCATGGCATCGAAGAAGCCGAAGCTTCCCATAGGCCCCGAGACTGTGAAGTTGAGAAAGCCCTTTGTGGAATCAAAGACCAAGCCAGAGACTGAGGAATTGCTGACCACCTGCATCTGCAACCCCACAGTAGTTGCCGTGGGCGACACTGTCGTGGTCGAAATGACAGTACTTGTCTCAGTGACTGTCGTCCCCGCTGTGGTCGTGCCCTGCGTAGTTGTGACTGAGCACGATACGGGTGCAGGGCCTGATGGTTGGAGGGAGAAGTCAACCACGACCACGCCTCCATCTGGAACCGTGATATTCTGGGCCTGAGGGATGAATCCGGTGGGTGACGCGGTCAAGGCGTATGTTCCCGGTGCCACCCACATCATGTAAGTTCCGTCGGTGGTTGAAGATGTCACAGTTGAATCC
>JBAVVE010000123.1:0-3485 GCA_049697135.1 Bathyarchaeia archaeon
ATCTACACTGTCGCTGGCGTATTCACAGGCCTCGTCAAGCCCGGTGACACTAGGCGCAGCTACACGATGGGCTACCTGCCGACTAGCATTGTCGCAGGCGACCTCGACGTCGGAACACCCATAGGACTGTTCCCAGCAACCCAGACAAAGTACGCACCGGCTGGAGGATACCGGTTCGGTGACTGGATCTACAACCAAGCCGCTGGACCGGTTGCGCTTGGCACGGTTCGTGCAAGCGCAGTTGACTGGACGGACAAAGGCATGGCCCTTACAGGTCTACTTGCAGGTCTCTTGCCCGCACCTTGGGCAGCAGACTGGGCTAACGTTGTCGGCTACCCGGCCAGTCTGATCGTCCCCGTCGCAGCGGGCGACTCTGATGTTGGCAGAACCCTGACCGCGTTCCGGGCGACTGACAAGCACAGTGTCGCAGGTGCATACGTTTCGGGTGACTTGATCTATCGTGACAATGACGGTGACAACCTCATCAGCATCGGTGACACGAGGCAAGTGATCGTTGCCACCGGTCTTGCGCGTATCTTTGCAGGTCCTTGGCCTTGGCTAGCAACCGCGGCTCCGTTCTACCTTCCGGGTACGAACGTTGCAGCCGGCGATGCAGACATCATTGCTACTCCGCTCGTCTCCTTTGCGGCTACCGAGTTCTACTATGACCAGTTCAATGACGGCGCCTATCTTGGCAGCGACTTGGTAGCAGTTGGTGGAGTCAGCACGACAGGTTACGCGGCACCGTTCCCAGTGGCTAATGCACTACCAACGGCGGTTCCGATTCCATTCACTGTTCCAACGAACGCTCCAGTAGGCAACCACGTGGTCATGATCACCACAGACGAGCCACCATTCCCAATCGCAATCGTAATGACGGCACCGTTCCTGAATGCAGGATGGAAAGCATTTGCCTTTATTGCAGCCGGCGCAACCCAACAGTTTGAGTCACTGCCATGGCTTATCGGTCCCATCGGCGTCGGAGTCCAACAGGACTGGGACACGAGCCTCTTTGGAATGACAGCAGGTCCAGCGTTCTTCGCCGTCATCCCCAAGGTCTGCGCGCTCCAGATGTCCCCCGGAGCCTATGCTCATACCTTAGGCACACCCGCTGGCATAGTGGAGTTGGACTACAACAAAGGTTCTGTAGTTCAAAACGCAACAGGCGATATTTCTCTAAACATCACATTGTGCAGCGAAGCCTCTTCGATATCGATCTATATCCCACCCGAGTTCACTTTTCTACAACCGGACACCCGGAGCGTCTGGACGAGCATAACGAATGACTACAAACGCGTGTCCATGGCCAAGCGGAGTTCAGCGGATCCTATCGGCCCCATGTGGTGGAATCTAAGAATTGAAAACTCGACTATTCCGATTGGTGGCAACGTCGTAAGGATGTTTAACGTGAAAGCACCTGACGTGTGTGGCAGATATTTCGTTAAGGTCTTCGTAGACGGGGAATCAATCGGTGCTGAGAACTTCCCCACAATCGTCGTGAAGGGCGGCCTATATCCAGCGTACATATCCGGACGCGTGCTGAATGGCGACCATGGAAGTTACGGCGTACCCGTCAGCGTGTCAGGCAAGGTTGTTGCTGAGGGGAAGACTGCGCTGGGTGAAGTCGTCCAGGCGCAGGCGTACTTCAAGGCTTCCGCGAACGGTGCTTACATCCTCTACGGTCTGGCCGCGGGAACGTACAACGTCACTGCTTCAGCGGCCGGTTTTGTTCCAGAAACTTTGGACAGAACTGTCAGCGTGAACGCAGGGCAATCCTTGGAAGGCGTCGACATCTACGTGTATCCGAGCGCAACCATATCTGGCACTATCTGCTCCAAGTGCGGTGTCGGAGCGATCCCGTGGGGGAACGCAACGTCTCGTCCGATCAGCATGGAAATACTTGACTCTAACTTACAGTCGAAAGCGTGGCTCGCAACCAACACAACCACCTTCGATCCTTACCAAGCGTACTACCCATTCTCATTCGATGGGTCAATAGAGTTGGACGGCCATGTCCCACAAGACCGTGCTGACTACGTTTCCGGACTCGCGGCCGGTGACTACTACCTGAAAGCCTACGTCAACGGATACTTGCAGAGAGACGTTGTTGCGGTGCACGTGTACGAGTACTCGCGTAGCGTCTCAGTTCTTTTCGATCTGTGGAGGAGCAGCCAATTCAGTGTCACAGTCCATTTCGTGGACGCGGGAGGCTCCGCCAGCCCGACACCGAAGGACGGCACGCTGACACTGGAAGCCTATGGACTTGACGGAGGGATTGAAGGTTACAACAGAACTTCCGTGCTCAAAAACAGCAATAGTTCGACGATGATGATTACGGGAAAGAATTACGGATTACCCAGCGGAACCTACTTCATAAAAGCCAGTTTCCCGGGATATTCTCAAGCTTTCTTTCCTGAGGCAACGCTGGGAGAGGGATGCTCCACGACCAGCCTCAGCTTCAACATGGTCAGAGGCGGACTACTGTATATCACTTTGAGATCGATCAACTGGCAGACCCCGCCTCAGAGCGTACCGTGGGGGTATCCTGACGCGACCATAAGGATTGAAGCCATAGGCTCGGAGCAAGTCTATTCCGGCACAGCGAGGCAAGACATAACGATTAGCGAGCCACCCTACGTGGTCTCCGCCAACATAACTGATCTCCCGCCAGACACCTACCTCATCAGAGCTTACACTGTCGGTTACGTTCAGACGAGAGACTACCAGGTGTCGATGTCGTTCGGAGGCATGAGCGACATTCAGATAGACCTGGTGAAGGCCACGAAACTACGAGTGACATTGACCTTTAGGACGGAGGGCCTAGTTGCGACGCTTGACGATACGTACCGATACAATCCCGCACAGGTGCCTGCGAGAATCGAAGTCTACGACTCCCTTGGAGTGCTAGCAGGAGCAAATGCCACCCACATTCCGGCGGACGAGGCCAATTCCACGATTGAAGTGGTAGGCTTCCGATCCTACGCAGGGAATCCATGCTTGAGGTGGGTGAACTACTACGATACGACGGATGGTTCGGAGCAAAACGACTACGGGCTACCTCCTGGTACGTATCAGGTGCTAGTATGGGTGCCTGGTTATGCCCAAGCCCAGACGATGACGTTCTCTACCACTTTGAGTATCACGGATGTAACTCTGGATTTGTACTTTGACAGGTTGGCCCACGTCAGCGGCACCGTTCGCGGACTCGACATGTATGATAATCTGATTCCGCTCTCCTGGGCCACAGTGACCGCATATGGTCCGACACTCGTCGCTACAAGCTCCCTGGATGGCTTCTACGAGATGTGGATAGCGAACGGAACCTACGCACTTGGAGTCTCGTCCCCGGGATACGAGACGCAGGGAGTCGAAATCATCGTGTCCATGGCCTGGGAAACGCCAGTAGACTTCGACCTGACACCTGCGGGCAGCACAACTCCAGAGCTGTCGGCAACTGAGTGGGTGTCAGCCGCCCTGCTGGTCAT
>JBAVVE010000124.1:0-10819 GCA_049697135.1 Bathyarchaeia archaeon
TCGGCTTGATGAAGGACGATCTTCATGAGGCATTGTTCGGAGAAGTCATAGATTTGCCTCCCCATGTCCCTCAGATTGTGACACTAGATAGGAGTGATACTTGGGAGATCAAGATTGAAATTCGAACCAATCAGACAAGCAAGCTCATGGATGACTGGACAGATTACGGTGATCTTCTGATCTATGCAGCCTTGAGCGAGAACAACCGTGGAAATCTCGCTTTGGGCCTCGAATACTTCGACCGCGCTGTTAAGATGTGGAACGGCGCGGGGCTGTTTGATCTACCTACCCGACTCGATGGTTTCTACACAACCCATAAGCTGGCTTTGCTTCTCTATGGGTCCAAAGTGTTGAATCAGACGCTTCCCTTCCGAGACGCGCTTGAGGAGAGGGTATGGCAGTTCCAAAGAGATGATGGAGGGATCAGGAGCCACTATCTAGGCAACCTGACTTCTACGAGAGAAGCGAACACTGAGACAGCAAGCCTTGTGCTTCTAGCATACAACTATGGTTTCGAAAGGACTTCGGAACTCCTGCAATCCTATGATAAAGGCGAGCGTTTCTTTTGGAGTCCCGAGGCCAGAAGTCTCATGAATCAAAGCAGGAAAGCGTACAAACTCGCAACGGGGAGTTTCCATCAACGGGACTTCGAATCGGCTTCGGCGCACGTCCAAGCTGCAATAGCACTTCTGAACCAAGCTGAGACAATCGAGAGCAGATTCAGAGAGTTGTGCACTCTATCCGCAATTCTCATAATAGTCGGAGTGTCAACGGTTGTCATCCTTTCGTACAAGAGAAGAAGGGGGTCAGGGTCAAGTGCGTCCTCTCGTTGAGAACTTGCTCGCTTTTCTCATAGTAGTTGCAGGAGTGCTCGCTGGCTTGGGAATCTTTCTTTGGGCGACCAGTCCCTCTTTCAAGTCTCCGCTTTCCCCTCTTTCGGATTGTAGTCAGGCTCCCGCATCATGCCAATTCCTTGTTTTGCCGTTGGCCGTAGTCGGAATCGTCTTGCCCCTTGTTGTCATTGTGGATATCGTGGTCGGATGGAAGAGGCTCCTTTCCAAACTGATCAAACAGGGGGAGATAGGGGGAACCCTTGGACTAGAAAAGAGGGGAAGGCTTGGAATCTCCAAGCCTATCTAACTCACGCCTTGCCACTGGATTTGATCTGTGAAACTGTTAGGGTTGCCGTTATCCCAGATTCGGGGCTCGAAGATATTGTTGGCATAGTAGGCTCCTGACGAACGAAACGGGACGAAGGCACACACGTTGGAGTCGCGTGACGGCTTAGGAGATACGTTCGCTAGGAAATCAGATACACATGATCAAAGGCCCGAAACATGGGCAGTTGTGCGGGTCTCTTTTTCAGATCTGCTTTCTAACGTCAAGTATCATGGGCGTAGCTAGGTCTTCTCCGAACTTCTCGTAGACCAGTCGTCTAAGGGTACTCCTCATGGCTTCCGGGAACACCGATTGGGAGGGTTTGACACGCAGCTCGTACACCACAGAATAGTCCGCTAGAGAGACCATGACGAGCCTGAAGTCGTCAATGCGTGCGTCGGAATGCTGAGTCTGGTTGTTGTGTTGTTCCACAAGCTCGTTCACCTTCTGTTCGACCTCCTTAATTGGGTACTTGTAGAGTAGGCTGAACCTTAGGTCAATGTACCGCCTGTTGTCCTTTGAGAAGGGCTTCCTGAAGCTTTCGAGGAGGAACTTGAGGTTTGGTATGTATATTTCCTCGCCTAGGAGGTCAGTCACCTTGGTATACGAGAGGTCTGTCTTCTCGATTCTGTAATATTCTTCTCCAATGCTGATGTATTCTCCCTCGCTTATGACGCCAGATGTCTTGATCATGAGTCCTGCCAGAAAGTTGCCAACAATCTCCTTCACCTGCATGGCCAAGACTAGGGCTATCAGCAGGGAGAATGCGCCAGAGAAGGAACCAACTATGCCCTCGACAAGGCTGTACAGGAAAGGAATCTTAAGCGAGAAAAGCCATAATGCAGTTATGAATAGCAGGACAATGCCGAAGATCCTGTTCAACAATACTATCGTAGATATTGCTGATCGTATCTTCAGCTTGGCCAGTGGGCCTTCTATGACGGAAGTGCTAACGGATGCGTATACTCGGAACATGTAGTAGGATGTAAGGAGCATCAAAGGCGCAAGCAGCACCAGGTACAGAGTCTCAGCCAAGCTCTCTTCAACGAAGAGCTTCAGCAAGCGAGTAGTCGGTTCCTCAAGCAAGTAGACGATGACTAGGAGGACGCATGAGACCACCAACTTGACAACCGCAGGCCTCATCCTCCCCGCGGCTTCTGACAGCCATTTCAGATCACTTGGATTGGACATTGCGTTCTAGTCTCCATTCAGACTTCGAAGGAGTCGCGGTTTCTGATGCTGACTGTGAAAGGAGCTTAACGCAGCCCCTTTTGCATACGGTTGACGACAGCGCCCACTACTGTCTTCGCAAGCCATCCCTTGGCTAGCTGCTCAGCGATCAGAAGCCTGTCGTAGTAGTCGTGAACTTGTTCAACTCTTCCGTTCCTGAAGTGGAATGCAGCCAGCCCTGGCTGACGTTGGTTCATGCCGTCAGTTGCGGTGCCTTCGAAAACGAACTCTAGGACAGCCTTGTTTCCACCGACGATCAGGTCCGTCTCTGTAAGTGTTAGCTTCGAATAGTGTTGGAAGGACCATGTGTAGTATCGTTTGATCTCTTCCTTGCCCTTGAATGTCCCTTCTGGTCTGATGAAGGTCGCATCATCCGCAACAAAGGAAAGCATCTTCTCCACATCTCTGCTATTGAACGCTTCTACAATACTCCGTACGGCGCTCTTGATCTCCTCCTCAGACATACCTTTTTTTCCTCCTCGACCGAAACTTCTATCGTCGCGTCCCCTTGGTGTTCATGTATCCTCAGGAAGCCGGTATAGCAGTTAGCTTGCGTCGGGATTTCAGACTTTGGGTATTCTGTTGTGCCGTCACAGTTGAGTCGAAGAGGGGCGTTAGGGGATTCCTCCCATAACCCATGGGGGCATTGGCTTCATTTTGTGTGTGATGGTAGGCTGGTGCGCACACACACACACATGAAAGGACCTGAAACGACTACGAACGACGGTTCAATTTGCGACGGCCGCACCAAGCTACCACCCACACACACACACAAAAACTACGGTTCAAATCTGGGCGCCCGCACCATGAGACCCACACACACAAAATACCTGTAACGACGACAGACAAACGAGTCAAGGGGAGCCCCCTTGGCAACCCCCTCTTTCTCTCTCAACCGACATGAGCGCGAGTACAGAATTCTACGCCAACGAACATCGACACTTATGTTCAGTATCATATGTTTCTAGACCCAGAAGCACTGTGAAGTAGGATGACCCACTGGATGTACTATGTTAGTACCGCTCGGAGATGATGGAATTTGGTCAATTTTGAAATCGAGACCTACAGCAATGTCACTGAAGCTCAAGTACAAAACGAGTTGTCTACGATCATCGAAGATTTCTTTGAAAATGAAAAACCAAATCTGGATGTCATAGTTCCTCTCAGTTTCGAGACTGCTGTAAGGAAGCTGGTTCCATACGAAACTGGAGTAGAGTACAAGGCAAACCATGGTTACGGTATAGCAGAAGGCAAGACTATTCCGCTCTTAAGAAAGGACCAGTTACGTTTCGTGATTGTCTTGGATGCGAAAGTATTCAAGGATATGAGCCCGGCCGCATTCTTGGGAAGATGGGCCAGAATAGTCCACGAGCTAATTCATGTGAGGGTTGATTTGCAGCGCTTCCGAGCAATAGGCGCGCTGCAATTCTTTGCTATTCCGCACTCAAAGATGGAGATCGCACGACACAATACTGTAGTCTTCTGCGAAGAGTACCTCGTAGAAAGAACAGTTGCCAATTTGATGATCGCTGCAACGATGAAAGTGCGTAAGTCGAGCGGCAATGAAATCGTTCGATTCGCGGAAATCATGGGGTTCGCCGACGATATACTAAGGGATCTGCACTCTTACGAAGGTTTCCTGGAAGAAAGTGTTCAAAGGTTCCAGGAACCGGGCACAGACCCTACCAGTTTGACAAGTTCTCTGACAGGAACGATAGCCGGTATCATCCTGCGGTTGGCAAAGGTGTACGCAGTCGGGGAGGTTTCTGGAGGCGTAAGAAGCAGGATATCAGAAATCGAAGACAATGGGGCTTTCCGGAAGTATTTTGCCCAGTCTTGGGCCCGCATTCTCTCGCAGATGCGAGAGTATTACGCAAATCACACTAGTTACCGTTCTGACATCATTGACGCAATCGCTAATGAGTACGACGATCTACTCAAGAAATCCGGCATTCGCATCGAAGACGCTCCGGCAGGATTTCACGTCAGTATGACTATAGTCTGAAAGCTTGATGAAACCGTGTGTGTTGGAATAGTGGTGCGCACCCCGCCAAGTCAACTGTGCAAGTCACGATGCCCGCACCATGAGACCCGCACACAAGGTGCCTAATCGGCAACGACGTTTTCGTCCCGTGTCAACCTCGTCACGGAGTATTTCGAGATACGTACTACTCTAGTTGAAATGCTTGGGCATTTGGCGTCACAGAGTTATCTAGGCGAAGAGTACGAATATGGTAGGGACAAGCTTGGCGGGTCTGTCTGTCTCTCGCGATGAAGCCGCAAAGGCCTTTTCCGAAGGCATTAGGAGTAATTGGAAGTCAAAATGGTGGCTCAAGCCTGAGTACATCGAGGGCAGATATGACAAAGAGAAGGTCGAGCAGGTATTCAACGAAGTTCTGGAAATCTTCAACGATGAGTGGCTAGACAGGGTGATGTTGAGGTTCGCTGCGGCGAAAGCTCGGGATCACTTCTACCTCAGGCAATTCATTGGCGAAGGGCTCTATCCACTCGCGATACTCTTCAGCCTTGGCGAGGATCTTCTTGCACTCAAATCGCTTGAAGGATACGATCGATTGAAGGAGCGATTGAGAAACGATGTCGGATGGATGAGTGCTGCTTTCGAAGCTGAGTTTGCAGCCCACTGCGTAAGACAGGGACTTCATGTCCGCCTGTATCCCACGATTCCAGGCTCAGAGCGAATACCTGATCTGTTAGTAGCGGTTGGCTCTGACCAAGTGTATGTGGAGCTGAAGGAGATCCATCCGAGCGATGAAAGCGTACGCTATTTTCGTGCCTTGGATCGACTGTTCGCTCAGCTTCAAGATGTTCTGCCTGACAACTCGCATGTGGAGCTTACTCCGAGCAGAGCACCAACAGACCATGAGGTAGACTCCATCGGCAAGAAGGTACACAAGCTACTGATGACTCAGCGGAACTTCCCCACGGCGATCAGCATTGGCGGCCTACGGATACGTGTGGCGAAGGAAGATAGAGGGGAAGGTAAGAGCTTCGCGCTCTCGGACTTGCGAGAGCTCGCGTTGAAGGAGCTAAAGCGGTTAGAGGATACTATCAAGAAGAAGGGACGACAACTACCTGCGCCTTGGCTCGGCCTACTGGTTATCGATTCGACTAACACATTGGGCGGCATCCACCAAGACGACATCAGGTATGTAGTTGAACGTGCTCTCAGAAAGCACCCTCGACCCAACATCTTAGGAGCCTTCATGATTCGGTCATACAAGTTCCACAAGCAAGAAACCCAGCCTGAAGCGATCTATGTTAGGAACCCAGCCTGTAAAGAAACCAAGCTAGATGCGCTCCTGGCCAAGTTCAAAGCTTTCAGCAGAACTCGTCCACTTGTTTGAACGATTCAAATCATAGGTCTCCCCGAAAAACGCTTAAGAGATCGTTGTGGTATCGAAATTCGTGGCGGAAAAGCGATAGCCATCGTTGGCTGTTCGGGTCTTGGCTCGTCTTTTCTTATATACCCGGAAACTGGATGGAAAGCGATGGTGGCGAATCCAAACTTCGAAGTCACTCGTGTGTGTGCTCTCTTGTTGCGCACACACACCAAACGACCTGTGTGCGGCTCCCCTGATCCTTCTTGTCCAGCTAATGCCAAGAATCCTCTTATCTGTCTCTTTGCGAGAATCAACTGCTGGTAAGAATCCTGCAGACCGCGAATGGACTCGACATCCGCGTAGTGCAACTCTATGTTAGGATGAGGAAGGACCCTAATCTAGCGAAGTTCTTGGCTGATTGGAAAAATGTGAAGTCAGCTCTCGTCTATGCCGGTTTTCCCACTGTTGCAGCAGATGAGATCCAGATGATACATGAGGATCTTGGTGAGGACGTTCGCGAAGACCCTTTCTTGCTCGTCGCGCGAGCGATGAATGGCCTGTATCTACAAGGCACACTGGCCCAATTCTTGACAGAAATCTTGCGAACAGGGGTACGCCCCAGATTCCAAGATGAGTTTCTTCAACACCTAGTTCCTTTAGGGTTGGATTGGGAAAGAACAACCAATCATATTCGATCCACGGGAAAACCCCCCGGGGTGGAAAAAGAAAGAATATTCGCAGAGGCAAAGCCCTACGAGGCCTACAGAGAGATTGAAAAGATCATCCGGCGATGTAGGAACCAACTCGCTATCATGGATCCTTGGGTTGATGAGGATATTTTTCCGCTGTACCTTGAAAGTGTCCCTGCCCCCGTTTCAATCAAGATAATCACTCAGCACATGACCGGGAAATTCGAAGCCATTGCGAAGAAGTTCAGTCAGCAGAGAAAGCAATTCGAGGTTAGACTACATGACATACACGACCGGTACATAATCGTCGATGATCGTGCGTGGCTTATTGGTCAGTCCCTTAAGGACGCGGGAAGAAAACCTCTTGCTATAATCGAACTGGGTGACGTTGGTCAGGTGAAGGCTTTCTTCGACAAGATTTGGAGCACCGGCAAGAAAGCCAGTTGACCATGTAGGTGTAACTACGGAGCGAAGTCCGGTTCTCGGTCTGTCGTCTCTCTCATCGAGACGGTGTCGACAGTTCGATAGAGGGTTGTCATCCTGCAGTTTGCACGTTCGAACAGCTTGCTCCACTCGACCAAGCCTGATTCTATCCGCGCCTTGTTGAAACCTACCCGCTTCGAATCGTCACCCAACAAATACTGAAGATTGTTCGCAGTCATCGCCCCGACCGGTGGACTGATCTTAATGTAGAAGTGGACGCCATGCGCCGTGCCAGTGCACTTGATCCAGAGCACCTTGATCCCGTGCTTACTGCATATGTCGAGGACGGTTCCGATGTATTCTCTCTGCAAGCCAGCGTTGGCGACGCAGTCCTTGTCGATCTTCAGTAGATCCGTGTCAGGAATGCTTGCACTTGTGTGTCTTCTTCGCATAGGTCAGCACCCTAGTAGGAAACCTAGATGGTTTCCACTCTCTGCCGCGGTACTGCATGCCCCTCATCTCAATCGTTATCACCGACTCACTCCTATCCGCTAGTTCCTCTCGTTCGAATTTGCCTCTGATCTCCCGCTTCCGAATCCACCTGTGAAACCGACGGTAGATCATCTGCTGGAAGTATGGTATTCCCCTTCTGGCTAAGTGTCGGCGAACGCTTCGGATCTTTCCGGGTCTTGCGATTTTGAGATGCATTTCGTGTTCGCGTTCGTATTGAGATGGCTTATCGTACCACTTGCTGGCAAGAGTCATCCGGTACCGGTGAACGATCTTCACTTCGGACGCCTCCTTGCAGGGCTCATCGGTTTCTCATCAAAATTCACCCAGTTCATCAATGGCAGAAGACGATCCACATCAGAAGAGTTGACGGAATTCCGTCCTTTCTCTAGGGCGGATGCTTGCAGCAACGCTTGGAACTGTTTCTGAAGACGAAAACCGTAGGTCTTCTGAGCCTTGGCGATAGTCGCAATGGATGGCAGTATTGCTTGAGCATATTTCCGTGGGAGCTTGACCTCTTTGTCTTCTCTAGGTATTCGCTTCAGCTCAATGTCATGCTCTTCCAGATAGTCCAGTCCAAGTATGTAGTCAAAGACTTTCTTCACGGTCTCGATTCCATAGCTGTAACTGAAGGGGACGATCCGGGAGAGGAAACCCAGCCGGCCCCAGCTGTGGCGTTGATCGCTGAGTTCTGCTCCGGTGATGGCTGTGACGATGCCGCACTTCACATGCTTCTCAGACATTCTCCGCGTCGCGTAGGTTGAGGCAGATGCGACTCCTTCCTCTATCAGCGCGTTCATTGACGTTATGAAACCCTTGACCGTGGACTCTTTACGCGACAGCGGCTTCAGGAGGTCCGGGATGATGATGTGTCGGATTTCGCCTGCTTCGATCTTGGACAGGTAGTCGCGCTCAAGGCCGTAGGCTGTGAGGTCGCTCACGTAGGCAACGTTCTTGTTTGAAATGAACTTCTTGAGAACCTCCGTCTTCCCTGACTCGGGTTTCGCGATAATCAACAGACTGTTGGGTTTTGATACGTTCCTGACGTATGCAGTGTAGAGCGTCAGCGTGATGATTTCCACTAGCGGCTCAAGGTCCTTCAAGGTCGAATACAAACCTCCCACAGGGTAGGGGTGGTTTCTCGACGAGAAGTCGCCCACCACGTATGGGTTATTTCCACAGTCAATTGCACCCTGCGGATAGTGCTGCGTCCGGAAGTCTTATCCGTTACGGAATACTGTAATAATTATCGTGAAATGAGATGGTCAAGAGGGGGCCGTTCGGCCGAGCCGCCGAAATAGAATCTTCCATAATGACAATGCTCAGCCGACCAGAGAACCTACCCAAAGGGTTGACTTTCGGCGAACTACGTGCCGCATTGGCCAGTGGAAAAGAAGCAGAGATCATCGGAAGCCCAAACACCCTCTCCACAGCACTCAAGACACTGATTCGAAAAGGCCTCATCGAGAAGCACATCGACACAAGAAGGTACAGAGTTCCCGAAGGAATGCCAAAACTCCTCACAGACGAACTGGGGCGACGGGGCCTTGCAGCTCGAATAGGTCAATCGGAGGAGTTTGCTGTTCTTCGCGATGCAACGTACGAGAAAGGTGTCATGCATGGCTTCGTGGACAAGTTCAGCAAAGGACGGGGATCCGATGCACTACTCTGGGAAGCTCATCGAATGTTCGACAACATGCTTGGACATCTAACTCGGGGAATCTTGGATCTTGCCAGAGCTAACAATCTGTTTGACAACGCCTATTTCGAAAAGGGACGTGACCCGAGAGAGATTGCCAACGATCAATTGGACAAGATATGGACCGACTTCAATTTGCGCCGTAGAAAAATGATCATCACATACGAGGTTGATTCCGAGAATCTACTCACATTCCTGAAGTCAAATGCTGGCAAGAGCTTCCTAGCACGAGCGTTCAATGATTTTCTGGAACGTCCGGAGCGCTTTCACAAAGACCTAAACGGCATATTCTATCATGACGCACTCACACCGCGTGGAAGGATTCGAATGTCCTTTCCTTTCAAGTCCAGCGCTGTAGAACCAATCGAGAACAAAGACCGGCCTTAGGCATCAACAGTATCCAAAGTTCGTTTGGAGTGTAGACACAAATTGGAGTTATCTTGCAGTTAACTTGTAGCTAACTTGGAGTTATCGTCAAATTCAGATGCAGTTTGCATCTGCTAGGCGTTGTGTACAGATTGTCGCCAAGCTTTGGCTGTAACATTATCGCCAACTGTAAGTTGGACCCAATATGTCTCCAGTTGTCTAAGTCGTGGATATATAGTGGACCCATTTGTAGCGGGCGGGTGCGTATATTCTGCCGGATAGCAATCTAGTTCTGGTGAGGATTGAATCCGCTTCACCTATCCGGCTACGGTGTGAAGATCAAAGTCGCTGGTTTGCGTTCTAGGTCGGAGCTTGAGGTTACAGACGGAAGAGACTGGGACAAGACTCCTTCAACTTCTCGATACAGGCCTCGCAGGTTTCCTTACTCTAGCCTCATTGTGGACGGTCACAGCGGATACATCTCACTGCAAGCATTTCATTGGCTTTCACGGAACAAGGTTCCAGTCCTCATACTCGACTATGATGGCTCAATGATCAGCAGCATACTACCACCAAGCCCCGTCAAAGCGGACCTGCGTGCAGCACAGATCAAAGCAAGCGAAGATGCGAAGAGGAAGTTCTCGATAGCGAGTGCGATTGTTCGAACGAAGATTGCGAGGAGCCTACAGGTGCTGGATTGGCTTGCTCAACGCTACGACATCGAAAAAAAAGTCCGATTAACGAAGGGTGAAGCGTTGCGACTTGGCAGAGCACGTAGCGTTACGGATCTTCGAACCGTTGAAGGCCGAGTCGCATTGAGGTACTGGCAGGCGTACGCTTCAGTTGTTCCCGAATGCTTCGACTTCCAAGGACGAATGACTACGAGCCACCAGAACAATGCGTCTGATCCTATCAATTTGGCGTTGAATTATGCGTATGGTGTCTTGGAGGGTGAGTGTCGAGCAGCAATCAACACCGTAGGCCTAGAGCCGTCCGTGGGATTCCTCCACGAAACAAGTGATTATCAGACGAAGCAGTCGCTTGTGTACGATCTTCAGGAGCCTTTCCGCTGGATAGCTGATGTGACCGTGATGCAAGCTTTTGAGGGGGGACTGTTGGATTTGGCGGATTTCTACTTCACCGGTGATGATTACAGGTACCGCTTTGACCCTGAAGCGAAACAGCGCTTTCTAGATTTGTTGCGTGGGCGGTTCAATTCTGGACCCAAGTACAAGGGACGTATGTTCAAGTGGGATACGATTGTCGAGCAGAAGACGCTTGAACTAGGCCAGTATCTGCTCGGTCGAACAAGTGAGCTCAACTTCACGGAACCTTCTCCCGGGTTTTCAGGAACCGATGACAAAGAGTTACGGAGACGAATCCTCAGTCTCACTGAGCAGAAA
>JBAVVE010000125.1:0-2090 GCA_049697135.1 Bathyarchaeia archaeon
GCCATGTGCAGGTAGCCGAGATGGTGCTGGAAAAAGCCAAGCGCCTGGTCGAACACAAAAAGGATGTGGTGATCCTGCTTGACTCCATCACCCGCCTGGCGCGCGCCTACAATACCGTTATCCCGTCTTCAGGCAAGGTGCTGACAGGCGGCGTGGATGCAAACGCGCTGCAACGCCCAAAACGTTTTTTTGGCGCAGCCCGCAATGTGGAAGAAGGCGGTTCACTCACCATCATTGCCGCCGCGCTTGTCGATACCGGCTCACGCATGGACGATGTTATCTACGAAGAGTTCAAGGGTACCGGCAATATGGAGATACACCTCGACCGCCGCATGGCCGAGAAGCGCATCTACCCCTCCATCAACGTCAATCGTTCCGGCACCCGAAAAGAGGAGTTGCTGATCAAGTCGGATGTACTACAACGCATATGGGTATTACGCAAGCTGCTGTATCCAATGGATGAATTAGAAGCAATGGAATTCCTGCTGGACAAAATCAAGGCTACAAAAGGTAATGCCGATTTCTTTGACTCGATGCGCCGCTAGCCCAATTTAAAAACCATTTGGACGGCGCGCAAAGTTTATGTATAATGCGCGGCTCTGAAAAAGTAAAGCGCAGCGCGATGCACGGCGCAGAAAACCGAATTTTAAGCGAGGTTGTCATGTACGCAGTAATCAAGACCGGCGGTAAACAGTACCGTGTAATCAAGGGTGAAACCCTGAAAATTGAATCACTGGACGGCGATGTCGGCAGTGCGATCGTGTTTGACAAAGTGCTGATGCTCGGCGATGGCGACAAGGTTTCTGTCGGCAAGCCACTGCTGCCTGGCGCTACTGTCACGGCAACTATCATTGCCAATGGTCGTCACGACAAAGTCAAGATCTTCAAGATGCGTCGCCGTAAGCACTACCAAAAGCATCAGGGTCATCGTCAAAACTACACCGAGATCCGTATCGACGGATTCCAGTCGTAATTTTCTGGGCATTAAATACTGAAGGAGTAGCAAAATGGCATCGAAAAAAGGCGGAGGCAGTACCAGTAACGGCCGCGACTCGCACTCGAAACGATTGGGCGTAAAAGCCTACGGCGGTGAATTGATTCCTGCGGGCAGCATCATTATTCGTCAACGCGGAACTGAGTTCCACGCTGGCGACAACGTGGGCATGGGCAAGGATCACACCCTGTTTGCCAAGATCACCGGCAAAGTCCAGTTTGCTATCAAGGGTGCATCGAAGCGCAGGACAGTTATTGTAGTTGCTGCGTAAGGCACAACAACAATGATCACAAGCCCTATCGCAAGGTAGGGCTTTTTGTTTTGGCACCTTGAACCTGAAAAGTCATCGCTATCCGCAGATTACTGCAGCAAAAGAACGCCGCAGTATTGTTGTATATTTTACTCAAGCACCACTAAATCTGCGGATTGTTGCTTTACCCAGGACACAAAATGAAGTTCATCGACGAATCACAAATTGAAGTTATCGCAGGCGATGGTGGCAATGGTGCCGCCAGCTTCAGGCGCGAAAAATATATCGCCAAGGGCGGTCCAGATGGCGGCGATGGCGGCTGGGGCGGCTCTGTCTATGCCGTAGCGGACCGCAACATCAACACCCTGGTGGATTACCGTTTTGCACGCATGCACCGCGCCAAAAACGGCGAATCCGGCCGTGGCGCGGATTGTTACGGCAAGGGCGCAGACGATGTGATTCTGCGCATGCCGGTAGGCACGGTGATTACCGATATCAACACCGGCGAGCAGGTTGCCGATTTAACCCACGATGGCGACAAGGCGCTGCTCGCCCAGGGCGGCAAGGGCGGCCTCGGCAATTTGCACTTCAAGTCCAGCACCAACCGCACACCGCGCCAGACCACACCGGGTGGCGAAGGCGAACGCCGCGAATTACAACTGGAACTCAAGGTGCTGGCCGATGTAGGCCTGCTGGGCATGCCCAACGCGGGCAAATCCACCTTTATCCGCGCCGTTTCTGCCGCGCGTCCCAAGGTCGCCGACTACCCCTTCACCACCTTGCACCCCAATTTGGGCGTGGTTCGCGTCTCAGCCGAAAAGAGCTTCGTCATCGCCGACATACCCG
>JBAVVE010000126.1:0-5102 GCA_049697135.1 Bathyarchaeia archaeon
TCAAGGTTGTCAACGAATATCTCGCAGGACATTCCAGTTTCTGCGGCGGCAAGAAGTACGCCCCCGAATGCTAGAAGGCACCCGGGTATTAGTGTGGCACGAGCTCTGCTTTTGAGAATTGGAACTGCCAAGAGAAGGGTCAGGGTCGGCCACAGGTAATTGACGAGCCCTACCTCAAGGACTTGCAGACGATTGGTTGCAGTTCCGATCGCTACGTAGAGGCTCGCCATGTATATGATGAACAGTGCACCGCATCCTGTGAGGTAGGTTCTGGAGAGATGAGCGAGTCTCCCAAATCTGCCCGAGACGACGACGTAAGCACAGGATAGGCCGCCTGCTAACAAGAAGATGTACGAGGCGGCTGTGAGCGTTCCGAGCTGTTCCGTGAGACTTCTTGAGAAGGCGATCGTGGAACCCCAGAATAGAAGCGCTAGGAGCCCCTGTAATGTGCCCCGGGTTCTCTCGTTCACAGAGAATGCCTCTAATTCGACCAAGAAGAGCATTCGTCTTACTTGCAAGAAGTCCTTTTCTATAGCATAGGGCGGCTTCGACTGGAAGTATTCGAGGTTCGAACGATGAGTGACATGAGCAAATACGAGTGTGGCGTTTGCGGTTACATCTACGACCCTGCCCTTGGCGACCCGGACAACGGTGTGGCGCCTGGAACTCCCTTCGAGAAGCTCCCCGATGAGTGGCGATGTCCCCTCTGCGGGGCCGGCAAATCCGTATTCGTGAAAGTGGAGAACACCTGAGCGCACAGCGCTCAAGCGCTTGATTGTTGAGACGAAGAGAGACGCAGACTAGGGCTTTTGCCCGACTATTATGGAATCGTTTCCGTTCCTAATCGTTTGCGCGAGAATGAAACCTGTCTGCTGTATCTCTTGAGTGACTTTCGTCTGATCGATGATTGGTGGACCGAGTTTTCCTCCGAAGAGTCTGCTACCTCGAGTCCTCTCAATGATCGTCAACCTTCCTGATGGTTTGATGATTTTGAGGAATTCTCTGAGGACTCTGGGTTTGTCCTCGATTTCGTGGAAGACATGATGAAGGAAGACTATGTCTACACTCTCGTCTGCAAGCTTGATGTCGGCTCCGTCGCTTCTCACGAGTTCAACCGTCACGCCATTCTTTCTGGCATTTGACGCGGTCTTCTCGAGCATTCGCGGAGAGACATCCACTGCGATCGTCCTCGAGGCTATCCGTGCTAATGGGATTGTGTGGAAACCGGGCCCACAACCGAAATCCACGACCACGTCGCTTGATCTCAGGTTGAGCTTTGAGATGAGCCGTTCCGGGGGCTCAAGGAACCTTCTAACCCGATTGTTCAGCGTGAAAGCCAATCTCTCTGGGAAACGTCTGTGTCGTCGGTGATCGCGAGTGTCTGACCCTGTCACGGTACTTGCCCCAGAGTGGGATTCGTGTAAGACACGACCCTTAAGATGTGATGTCCTGAGACCGGTCTCACCGTGAGACATATGGCTGATCCGCATTTTTGAATGCGGCTCTATTCCAGCATTCTGGTCATCACTATCTCGTCTAGGTACTCGCCGTCTTTGAGGAACTTCTTTGGAATCCTACCGACCTCTATGAAGCCGACTCTCTCGTAGAGGTGCTTCGCGGGCTCGTTGTTTGCATAGACGCTGAGGGTTAGGACCTTCAAGCCCGTCTCACGAGCTTGCTCGATGAGAACCCTCATCATTTCTGCTCCAATTCCGAGGCCTCTGAAACCGTCCGCGATTACTATGCCGATCGAGCCTACGTGTCTATCGTGGCCTGTCCTTTTCCAGCGGAGTTCAGAGTTGCTGACGACCCTCCCGTTGACCTCTGCAACTACATAGAATGCCTCATCTTTCTCGAGCAGAGTCAACGTCTTGGATAACCAGTCGATCTCGTCCTCTCTTGTGATTCTCTCATCTATGCTTATGTTTGCCCCTTCCTCGACAAGCGAGTTGATGAGCGTCAATAGGCCGTCAAGGTCATTCCACGTAGGAGTCCTCAGAACCACCCTTCGTCCGTCACGTGAAGAGAATGTGTGAATGATCTTCCCAGGCTTCATGATCCGTCAAAACATGTGTCATCGTTTGTCTATTAGATGCATACGACGCATCTCGACGTGCTTGTCGGTCGGACGAACGATCCCATTGCTTTAGGTATCAGTGACGCCTCATGATCATGCTTGTACGGTAACCAGGTACGCTTGTAGTAGGGGTGGGGACAGAGGTGGAAAGGGTTGCACTGTACCTTCAAGATAGGCACCCGATTCGTGACGGTATCAGATATGCCCAGTTTGCCGAGAAGCATGGATTCGAGGCGGTCTGGCAGGCTGAGTCACGACTTGCGAGGGACGCGATCACACCGCTAGCGGCTATGGCGACCGTCACGAGCAAGATCAAGTTAGGCACCGGCGTCATCAATAACTGGACTCGGAACGTGGCATTGACGGCCGCAACTTTTCTTGCGCTTGATGAGCTGTCTGGTGGGAGGATGATTCTCGGCGTGGGTGCTTGGTGGGATCCGCTCGCTTGGAAAGTGGGAATCGATCGATCACGACCGCTGAAAGCCATGAGAGAATACGTAGATGTTCTTAGGCGGCTCTTTCGAATGGAGACGGTAACATTTGAAGGCGATCACGTCAAGGTCAGAGACATCAGGTTGGACGTAGTCTACGGCGATCCCGACACGCCGCGGAATATTCCGATCTACATTGGTGCGACGGGATGGCAGATGATGGAGCTCACTGGAGAGATCGCTGACGGCGTTGTGCTGAACTACCTTGTCTCCCCGCAGTACAACAACACAGCCATGGAGTACCTCAAGTCCGGCGCAGAGAAGGCGGGCAGGAAGTTTGAAGATATCGACAGGCCTCAGCTTGTTGTATGCTCGCTCGATGAGGACACAGACAAAGCTATGAACGGAGCGCGGCCATTGATCGCGCAATATCTCGGACAACAGCCCCATATCGCAAAAGCGAGCGGCGTCAAGGAGGAACTGATCAAGGAAGTCACAGAGGCCTTGGGAGGATGGCCAGCAAAGCCAGGCGGTCTCGAAAAGGCAATGGAACTAATCGATGACAAGCTTGTGTGTTTGATCACCGCTTCCGGGACAGTCGACGATTGCAGGAAGAAGGTCGACGAGTACAACCGGAGCGGATGCACTTGCCCGATTCTCTATCCCTTAGGAGACGATGTTGAAGCAATGATCTCTGCGTTCTCTCAAACATGAGCTGGAACTGCAAGAGATCATCCAACCTGCTTGACCATTCTCATGCCGTCGACTAGGATGTTAAGAGTTCAAACTACGACGCTCGCACCAAGCGACCCACACACACAAAGACCTGAAACGAACGACGGACGACGGCTCAAACGAAAGTCATATAGTCCAATGAGTCCAATACCTCTAAGATGCACATCTGCATATTGTGCAGAATGGAGTAAATGAAGGGACTTCTGGGGAACGTCGGTCAAGCCATCTTACTCCTGGTCATTTTGTGTGCGCTGACGAGTCCGGTTCAGGTTCAGACACAACAGCCTCAACATCCTCCTTGGTGGATCACCGCAGATCCACAGGTGATCTACATTCGACCTCCTCAGTGTACGGCGGCGTTTACGATCTACGTCACCGACGACTACAAGACTCAACCAATAACAATTTTCATCGAGCGAGATCCGCGAAATCCGTGGTCTCCAACTGGATGGCTATTTGACGGAGGCGTTGAGGTTCCATCGAGGATACCAGACTGGCAGTCCACCGTGACTCCGCTGTTCGCGTCACCTTGGGAGGATCCGCCCGGTAGATACACACTGACGATCTACGCCTATCCCCCAGGCCAGCAGTGGGGAGACAGTTACACGACTGTTGAATACATCATTGAGGATACAGGAGTCAAAGCCTGCTCTCAGGATCATGTGACCACGGTTCACACGACGATGGCGACCACCCAATACACGACTTACTGGACTTACATGACCTACAGGACGAGCACGTATGATTGGCGGGATTGGTGGCAATGGTGGCGCTGGGACTGGTGGGTCGGCTGGTGGCCGTGGACGACAGGAGAGTTCGATTTCTCCCTGCACGCGCAACCCGCCTCGCAGTCTATGAAAGCAGGGGAGAGCGCATCTTTCACGACTGATGTCAGACTAGTCTCCGGAATCGCCCAGCCTGTGACGCTGAGCCTCTCAGGTCTACCGGGTGGAATGTCCTACTCCTTCAGCTTACCATCGGCTAATCCCAGATTCACCTCAGCTCTCCGAGTCTCGTCTCAGTCATCGGTTTCGCCTGGAACCTATCCTGTCACAATAGTCGGAACCGGCGGTGGGAAGACACACTCTATAAGCGTCAATTTGGTTGTTTTGTCTGCAGAGAACAAGCAGTCAAGCTCACTCTCACTGTCGGTTAGCCCGCCGTCCCTCAAGGTTGGCGAATCAGTTGCGTTAGGCGGAGCCTTGTCACCAGGTTTGGCGACTACGGTTGAGCTTGTCTACACGAGACCTGACGGGTTCGAGCTTGTGAAACATGTAACCACATCAGGTGCAGGTGTCTTCTCGGATGCCTTCAAACCCGACATGCCCGGTCCATGGTCGGTCAAGGCGAGATGGCCTGGAGACGCAGACCACTACGCCGGCGAAAGCCAAACCCAGAGCTTCACTGTCGAACCGCCCCCCGAACAACCCCCATCCCTCTGGGATCAGATAGCACGCATCCTACCGACGGTTGCCCTTGTCGCCGTCATATTGGCCATCGTGGTCCTTGCCGTCGTTCTGGTGAGACGCAGATCAGCCCACAAACTGAAAGGGGCAACCGCAGTCGCGGCAAGGTTCTGCACCAAGTGTGGAACGAAGATTCCTGAAGGGTCTGGATACTGCCCGAATTGCGGAGAGAAATTCGGATAGCGAGCCCATCGACTCTCTTTTCTTGGATGATGCTTGAGCTTGCACACATCAAATGATAACATATGAGACGAGGAGCCTGAGAGCACACTACTCAGTTGGAATGGAAGGAGGACTTGCCGGGGAACTCACTCCTCTAACGCATCGTTCATCGTTTCTGTCTGCACGCAGAGCACCTCCCCCATCGCATTTTCCAGTTGCCCTGCTACCAAG
>JBAVVE010000127.1:0-25904 GCA_049697135.1 Bathyarchaeia archaeon
AGCCTCTTCCGCCTGAGTGCTCGCTTCTCCGAGCTTTGATGCGATGACCGCGATGGCGCTGTGTTCGGCCCGATAGTACTTCGCTACTGCGCCTCTTCGTCGTTCTCGTCGTTGAAGGCGAATGAATCCTGTCTTCTCAAGTTCTTTGAGATGGTAGCATACGACCTGCTGGCTCGCGTTGAGCTTCTTTGCAAGTTCCCTTGCGCACTGGTCTGCGCTCACGAGTTCTTGGAGGATCTTCCAACGCATTGGCTGCAATAGGGCTTGGGCCGGTGCTGGATCCTCGTAGACCTTTACTGGGACAGGCTGCCCTCCCCGCCTGTCCTTTAGCACCAAGTAGGACATTGAAACCATCGAGTGTCTCCATGCCTGAATACTAAAGTCGTTTCTTGACTGGTCTGTGCATGAACGTCGGATGCTTGAGCCACATGATGTGCATATGCTGCGCCGCCGAGGGCGGAGGTGGGTGGAGGGCGAGATTTCTACCAGATTTCGCGTAAATACGCTTTTTCGCGTAAGCCTTATCAGCAGACCTGAGGTACTGCCGTCGGGAACATCACATGCACCTAACAACGGCCATTTCCGCGAGGCAGGTTGCTTTCGTGGCCTCCATGGGTGCTCTGGGAAATGTTCTGGCGCTTCTGACGGTGTCCATTCCCACACCGATAAGTCAGGTCGCTCCAGACCTGTCGCACGTCGCGACGCTGATCGTTGCTCTGTACTCTGGGCCCATGCTGGGTGGAATCACAGGTGCAATGGTGAGCATCGTGCCATTCTATCGGTTCGGAGTCACGGGATGGTATGGACCAGTCGTGGGCTTCCTAATCATTCCTCTGAAATCACTGACAGGAATCACTGCCGGGTTCTTGGGAAAGAAACTGAGGCCCGGCCTTGCGACTCTGTTAGGCTATGTGCCTGAGTGTGTTGCCACATATCTCTACTTCATGCTCGTAGTTCCATTCTTTCTTCCAGACGTAGGGCAATACATCACGCAAGGTTTCGTCGTGGTTGTTCTGTCAAAGGCTTGGCTTGAGTTAGGCATAATCGCTCTCATCATGGAAGCGATCAAGCGGCGCGACATCGTCGGCCGCCTGATTACAGGCTCAGGCTGAAGGCTGAGATTCGTCATTTCGTTGTCTTCGAAGTTGGAGCCTAGGGTTGTATGCAGCAATGATGAGCCTATTGACGTGATTCCTTGCTTGGCAAGTTTTTCTTGGGCATGCGATCGATCAGATCTTCATTTGATGCGCCTGTTCCAATTAGCGTTACGGGAACGCCTGTTGCCCGCTCCACCTTTTCCACGAATTCTTTTGCTTTGCTTGGCAGGTCTTCGAACTCCTTGAGACCAGCCGCGTCAGGGAACACCACATCCATCTTGGTGATTGCTGCCTGTGTGGCTCCGTTGAGATCAGCCGCTTTCCTTGCTAACTCGAAATTGAATGGGGCTGCTCTGCGTAGCCTCCTAGTGACTGTGCCGAATTCTTGCCAGCCTCTTTTCTGGGTCTCATCCTCACTCAGCTGGCCTTCAAGAGGGCCTTCTCCAACTCTGGTTACGAACGCCTTGAAGACGACGATTACTTCGTCGACATCTGTGGGTCCGATGCCGACGTCTGAACAGATGCCGGAGGCACAGACATCCTTGCTTGTGCAGTATGGGTATGTTCCATGGTAGAGTGATAGGAATGTGCCCTGGGATCCTTCGACCAGAACATGTCGATTCTGATCCAGAGCTTTGTGGATTTCTTCCGGCACATCAGCTAAGAAACCGGACAGTTCTGGCACCTCTCTTGCCAATTTGGCAGATCTGAAGATGCGATCAGCGTTGCAGGCTCCGACTCCGCTCTTTGTGACCCCTATCTTCTTGACCAGATGCTCAGACTGGCTTTCTTGGTCTATGTGCTTCTGCTCGATTATTGCGCATTGGCGGTCTATGCCGAATCTATCCTTGGTCTCTGTGACCTCGATCTCCTTCAGAAGAATGCCCGGGCTCACTAGGACCCCAGGTCCGATGAGAAGTCGTGATTCTCGTGAAACGAATCCGCTCGGGATCAACCTGAGCGAGTACGTCCTTCCTTCGATCTGTACCGTGTGTCCAGCATTCGGTCCAACCCCGCCTCGAGCGACGATTGCGGGGCGCTCTCTGAGAGCCAAATATGCAGTAAGCTTACCTTTGCCCTCGTCTCCGAAGAAACCGCCTACGACGACCGTGCACGCCACGTGAGTTCCCCATCATGGCGAGGAGGTCGCGTCTTAAGCCTTTTTCGAACCAACTGCACCCGGCAAATGATCTTGCTTTGGTTTGGGTTCGATGGGCGAACATGAATCAGTTCGCCCGTCGAAAGTCCTCACTGCGCAGGCTGAGAGCGCTCAGACGCTTGTTGTTCATCATCACTGTAGTGTTCGAGAACTGGCTGTCTAAAGGCTTTGCTTTGGTTGTTTGTCCGCTCAGAATTCGCGGGTTGCGTCCCCGAGTTGTTTGTCCTGGAGTTGTCTCACAAAGGCTGCACCGAGCAGACTCAGTGCAAACTGTTCATTTCCTGCACGGCTTGTGATTGTGACGAGACTTCGCGCTTCGAGGCGCTTGAGTATGTCGAGCGTTTCTCCCTTTTGACCGCTCGATAGGCGACTGGCAAGATCGTCCATAGTCACTCCACGAGTTCCCAGTGCTTTCAACTGCCACAGGGTCAGGAGGATCAGGGTTTCACTGTCGGAGAAGCCTAGGCTCATGGTGGGGACATTCAGGGTCACCCCACATGTGCTTCTTATAGATTTCATGCGAAACTCTGGTGTACTATTGTGCGAACATTAATATACCTCCCATGTTGCGTATCGCAACAGGTACCCGCAGATGGCCTCAGGCGAAGACACCGCAGCCTTCCTGGACGCGCTGACACGTTCCCCACAACTGAAAGTGCTCAGCGTTCTCGTTGAACGCCCACAAGACGAACTGACGAAGACCGAGATAGCGCAGAAGGCAGGAATCGGCCGTACAACCCTCTACAGAGTCTGGGATGACCTGGAGAAGATGAAGGCAATAGCGCCTTCACGACACGTCGGCGCGGTCACACTCTATCGCTTAAACCCACAGAGCTCAATCGTCCAATCCCTCATGAACATAACCAAAGGCCTCTCCTCCGTGACGAGCGCAGTAGGAAGAATCGAAGAGATCAGGCAAGTCGAAAAGCTCGCCAAGGCGGAATTCGGAAAGGAACTTCCTCCAAATGCCAGTATTCTAGTGAAACTTCAAGAGCTCAACGCTGCAGACAAGTCATCTGCCGTCCAACTGTCAACCATGAGGCTCACAAAGACAGAGCTTGACTCAATCGAAAGCTTGGCCTCAGCGGGTCTGATCGAAAGGCAAGGCGAGAAACTAAACCTCACCCCCATGGGCTCGATTACGGCACGTGGAGCAACGAAGATCTGGGGAGAATCACAACGTGAAACAATTCAACAGACGCTCGCCTCAGCAAAGGTGGCACTTGAACTCATCAACCAAGAGATCAAGAAACTTCAAGGAATGGTCCAGAAAGAGTAAGTGACTTCTCTCTCATTCCGTTTCCTTGCTTTCCGTCCTCTCTGACCGAGTGGACGCTGTCCAAAGCTTTAATTCACTACAGAGCAAGCGACTGAACTGTTTCGGTGTTCTTCGAGTGGCAAAACACGTCTTCATAACTGGCGGAGTGATGTCTGGCGTAGGGAAAGGGATAGCCGTAGCTTCCATCGGCAAGATCCTCCAGACGCGAGGAGCCAAAGTGACGGCACTCAAGATTGACCCATACCTCAATGTTGATGCCGGAACAATGAATCCCGTTGTTCACGGTGAGGTCTTTGTAACCGAGGATGGCGGCGAGACTGACATGGATCTCGGGACCTACGAACGATTCCTTGATGTGAATCTCTCGAAGATGCACAACATCACAACAGGTCAGATCTACCAAGCTATTATAGACATGGAAAGAAACGGCACATTCCTTGGTCAATGCGTCCAAATCATACCTCACATGACCGATGAGATCAAACGCAGGATGCGCAACATTGCAGAGTCAACCAAAGCCGACGTGGTCTTGGTAGAGATAGGAGGAACCGTGGGAGACATAGAAAGCCTCCCATTCCTCGAAGCAGCCAGACAAATGCGACTAGAAGACGGTTTCAAGAATGCCGCCTTTGCACATGTTACCCTGGTGCCGGTCGTCGGAGTTGTTGGCGAGCAGAAGACCAAGCCCACGCAGCACAGTGTCCAAGAGCTAAGAAGGATCGGACTTCAACCGGATCTCATAATCGCCCGAAGTGCGGATCCGTTGCAGTCCGCACCGAGAAAGAAGATCGCCTTGTTCTGCAACGTTGATGAGGCCGCTGTATTCTCGTCTCCAGACTCGAAGAGCGTCTATGACGTTCCGCTCTTGCTCGAAGATCAGGGCATGGGCACCTTTCTGAGTGAGAGGCTTGTGCTTGAGAAGAAGACCCCGAACTGGGACGCATGGAGTCGAACAGTGAAGCGTTTCACAAACCCCACTAACGAGATTACGATAGCGGTTTGCGGCAAGTACGCTGAGCTTGCGGATTCATATGTTAGCGTGAACGAGTCTCTAAGACATGCTGGCGCCGCAGCAGACACGCGAGTCAACCTCGCTTGGATCGAAACAGAACAACTGGAAGGCGACAGACCAAAGATTGAGACGCTCTTGAGAGCGAATGGGATTCTTGTTCCTGGCGGTTTCGGCCAACGTGGGAGCGAAGGGAAGATACAGGCAATACACTATGCACGCAAGAATGACCTTCCATTCCTAGGGATATGTTTCGGATTCCAACTCGCAACTGTGGAGTTTGCCAGAAGCATCGGCTTGGAAGAAGCGAACAGCACAGAAATCGATCCTGCCACACGACACCGCGTGATAGACCTGATGCCTGAACAACTTGGAGTCGAGTCTAAGGGAGGTACAATGCGACTGGGGGCACACGAGGTCAGAATACAGCCGGGCACATTGGCCGAACGTCTGTACGGCCGTCGGCGAGCATGGGAGAGGCACAGACATCGATACGAAGTCAATCCAGACTACCTCCAAAGGCTCGAACAGGAAGGTCTTGTTTTCTCTGGCAGAAGCCTCGATGGTCGCCGCATGGAGATCCTCGAACTTCCTTCCCATTACTTCTTCATGGCGACGCAGTTCCATGGCGAGTTTCGTTCCAGACCGACAAATCCATCTCCCCCGTACTATGGATTGGTCAAAGCGTCGCTTGATAGGAAACTGGGTAGGCCCCTCGTTGAGCTTCCAGATGCCACTCAGAGAGCGAAGCAGTAATGCCGAACACAGATGCCACGACCTCAGACTCCAGTGGTCACTAGGCAATGTCGGCGGGACATGTGGCTCAGACTTTTCGAGCACTTGAGCCAGCTGACTTTCGCATCCTGCTCGGTGCAGAGTTAGGAATGGCAAGCCGTGAATATGTTCCCGTCTCACGAATCGTGCGTTATGCAAACCTGCTTGAGGAGGAGGTCATGAAGCGTCTACCGGATCTGGTAGACCAACGTCTCTTGGCCTCGGGCAGCACGCGCACATTAGGGTATGCCGGATTCCGACTGACATTTCTCGGCTACGATTGCTTGGCTTTGAACGCTCTGGTCAAGCGAAATACTGTCCAGGCACTTGGCAGGCCCCTTGGCGTCGGGAAGGAGTCTGACGTGTACGACGCTAAAGGGAAAAGAGGCACTAGGATCGCTCTGAAGTTTCATCGCTTAGGCAGGATAAGTTTCCGTCAAACCAGGCGAGCAAGGGCATACGTCGCTGACAGGTCCCACACGTCTTGGATCTATCAAGCAAGGATAGCCGCTACACGTGAGTTTGCGGCGATGAGGTGTGCGCGTCGAGCGAAGGTTCCGGTACCCAAGCCCATCGGACAGAATAGGCATCTTGTGGCGATGGAGTTCTTCAACGGTTCTGAACTCTCAAGAGCAATGCTGCCGCACCCCACTGACACGCTGCGACGAATTCTACTTGCGTTGAGAACCCTCTTCTGTGACGCCCATATCGTTCATGGTGATCTCAGCGAGTACAACATCCTAGTGACCGAATCCGGACGATTCGCCTTCATCGATTGGCCCCAGAGTGTTGCGGCAAACGATCCTGGAGCTGACGAGCTTCTGACCCGCGATGTAGCAAACATTGTGAACTTCTTCGTCAAGCGCTATCGCGTGCCAACTACTGCCCAAGAAGCATTGGATTTCGTTCGATCAAAGAAGAAGAGAAGTCATGCTCGAAGCTCCCAGAGGCAAGATTGATTCCAACTCTATCGCGCGAAACATGCGAATCAGCTTTTGGAGGGTACATCTAGCCTTTGTCGAGAAAGCCGAGGGCCACGATCGCAGGATTAGTCCCTATTCTGTCTAAGTCTGCAAGGCTCATCACAACTCCTCTCCTCTCGGCACGGAAACCTAATCGATCGGCCACCTTCAAGACAGCTCGATTTATCTCAGGAACGGACACCTCAAGCGGCCACTTCGTGACGAGAGCGACAGAGGACTCCAGGAGATCTGCGATCTCGTCCGGGCCCTGATTCTCACAGATTGCGGGGCCTATCTCTGAGCTATCCTTGTACCGCTTGACGACTGAGAATCCTGTAAGCTTCGATCTCTTCATCGTCCAAGCCCAGCCTTTCGGAAACTCCTTGAAGAGGTGACGTAGGAGCCTCGTCCTGTCGGCCCCGAAGACACGCCTATCGAGTCCGAGAATCTGACGCAGGGGGGCTCGATCTTGACGGACGGGGGTTCGGGTGCGACGGGACATTGCCAATCTCACGAATCCCCCTTCCGTCCGGAAACCCAATCGTTCGTACATTGGCTTGTTCTCGGGAAAGGAATAGAGACCGATACTCTTCACGTGCGAACAAAGAAGATGCCCTATGGCAGACTGCACGAGTGTACTTCCAATTCCGGAACCGCGGTACTTTCTCTGCACCACGACGTTTCCAATCCATCCCAGTCTCTTCCCGTAGGTGATGGTTGTCGTTAGTCCGATCATGCGACCATTGAGGGAAGCAGCTAGGCAGCCGCGAGGTTCAAGCGCTCGTATCCTTTCAATGTCGCGTATTCCGTAACCCCAGTGTTCTTGATCTGTTAGCTTGATTACGGACTGGAAATCGGCTGTCTTCATTCGTCGGATTCGGAGCAAGTGGATGTCGTCGGCTCCGCTACGGGTAGATTCGATTCATGAGTCTTGGAAAGGCTGTCGCGTCACGGATGTGTTTGAGCTTGCAGATCCAGGTAATGGTTCGCTCGACACCCATCCCGAATCCCGAATGGGGAACTGTTCCATATTTCCTCAGGTCCAGATACCATGAGTACTGCTCAGGGTTCAAGTGCTCCTCTTCAACTCGCTTCATGAGCTGTGAATAGTCATGAATGCGTTGGCCGCCGCCGGTGATTTCTCCGTAACCTTCCGGTGCAAGCATGTCAACTGACAGAGTCACTTCCGGTCTCTGTGGATCGGGCATGTGGTAGAATGCTTTCACTCCTTTGGGATAGTGAGTGACGAAGAATGGTGTAGTGAAGTTGGCTGTCAAGATCTTCTCCTGTTCGTAACCAAGATCCATGCCCCAGCTGAAACTCGAATCGTGACTATGGATCAGTTCCACTGCTTTGTCGTAGGTGATCCTCGGCAGGGGACCCTTCAGCTCGGCCAGCACTTTGGGATCACGTCCAAGATCTTTTAGGTCTTCCGTTGCTTGAGCTGCTACCTGGTGGGCGATGTGCAGGACAAGCTCTTCCTCAACCTTGATGAGTCCCTCAAGATCAAGCCATGGCTCTTCCAGCTCCAAATGCCAAAACTCAGTCAGGTGGCGCCTGGTTCTGGATTTCTCTGCGCGAAAAGATGGGGCCACTGTGTAGATCTTGCCCAGACTGGCTATCATTGCCTCGGCGTAAAGCTGCCAGCTTTGCGTCAAGTATGCTTTCTGATCGAAGTACTTCACCTCGAAAAGGGTTGAACCCCCTTCTACTGCGGCCGAGACGAGCGTTGGGACCTGAACCTCCAGATACCCGTGTTCCTTTAGCCAGCGGCGTGCCTCTTCCACAAAGAGAGCCCTGATTCGGAGAATCGCCTGCATCTTCTTGCTTCGAACCCAGAAGTGGCGGTTGTCAAGAAGGAATCCAGGGCCATGATATTTCCTGGCAATAGGGAAGTCTTCATGTGAACGGTGAAGCGTCTGGAATCTGGTGATTCGGAGCTCGTAACCTCGAGGTGCTCGTTCGTCTCGTGCAACCTGTCCCTCCAGTTCCACAGTTGATTCCAGTGGAACCGTCCCAATTTCCGTGAACTTGTCCTGGCCTACTTGATCCCGCTTGGCGGTGCATTGCAGAAAGCCTGTGCCATCTCGCACGGTCAGGAAGAGGATTCCTCCACTCGATCGTCTGTTGTGAAGCCATCCTCTAAGTCTCACGTTGGATTCGGAGCGTCCTGCGAGAATCGCTGCGATTCTCACGATATCATCCAAGTCAATCTATCTCTCCGTGAGGTTGGTGTAGTTGTGGGAGTGTCGTCACAGATGAGCCAGAACTAGCGTTTGTTAAAAGGCTCACCTGTCAATTGCGCCCACGAAGATTCACCTGCATTCAGGACGGTATTTAAACCGTGATGTGGTAAAGGACGCGATTCCCCGGAGAATCTGGCATCAGGAAGATTGATCGATCCGGTTTCCTGCCTTGCTACGACTGGAGGGGTCACCTTGACTCTCTCTGTTAATAGCCTCCCGGCACAGAGAGTCTAGGACGCGAGTGGCTGCGTTGACGAAGGAAGAGGATTCGGACCTTAAGCGTCTCGCCGAGATGAAGGCATACCTTGAGAAGAAGATAGCAGAGTCGGAACGAGAAGCGGAACGGCTGAGATCTTTTCTTGAGATCGTTGACTCGCAGCTCGCGGAGAAGAGCTTCAGGCGTGTGAAGATCCCTGCGGATGCACAAGTGGCCCCGGGGCCGGAGATGATCGAGGAGACAAGAAAAGAGACTGGTGAAATGTGGCCGATAAGCACTCCTGAGGGTACTCACCTTGCAGATCTTCAAATCACAGGATCAGAAATCACGCTCGTTCCGGATCCGGGTATTAGATACGAGGTGGCGTCTCCACCTCTGAGGGCTTTCCTTGTTGCGCGCGTCTTAGATCCGATGCATGTGAAGGACCAAGAGGCAGCTCGGAACGGTCAACTGAGCGCGAACAATGTCTTGACCTACGAGCTGGAAGAAGACAGCGGCACCCTGAGGACTCTACGGGTCCATAACTACGGGGATCAGAGAAGACTCAACGAGCTCAGAAATGCCATGCGGTGGACCGTCAGAAGAATGTACGAGAAGACTCTACAGCCTCGGTAATTATGCGTTTGACAACTTGGCTCCGCCACCCCAGGCTATTCTGTCTTTTCTCATTTCTGAGAGTTTGCGCTGAAAATGCAGGCTCGGGGGCTCGGATTCCAGTGTTTTGCCGCTCAAATACCCTAGGTGATCTCATCCTTTGTCGTTTCTGAGAGTGCTATCATTGCGGCACATATTCTGAGGGCGGGTGTGGTATTCAATGTTTACCGCGCAGTACCCCACGAGATGATTCAGCGCCTGAGCATTTCGGTTAGTTGCTCGATGTAGGCCGGACAGGTCGCCAGCTTGTAGTCCATTCCTAGCCGCTTCTGACACCAGTTGCACCATTTCACTGTCGTCTTGTTCGCTTCCAAGTTCGTTCTTGCTCCAGTTGGGTTGTGGTCATGACTCTTCGTCGTCGCGTCGCGTGTCGTCATCTGAGAAATGAGAACTGTTTATCAGGGATAGGGGGCAACTGTTCCAGTAGGCTGATACTTATGGCTAGAATTGGCTATTTCGAAGGAACCGATCCGCTCGTGCTGGCGAAACTTGCGTCTGAAGGAATAGAAACCTTACCGGTGGCCAACACGTGGGACGGCCATGGCAAGTATGTGAACCACCTCAACAAGGGCGAAGTCAACGTCGTAGTCGGCTATCTACATAAGGTCATGCCAGTGGGACAGGAGCAGACGAAAGCAACCGACCTACTGTACGCATGCAAGAATTTCGGCACACCTGTCGTGCTTGTCGTCCCGACGTCGCATCGTGAGAAGGCCAAGAAGCTGCTGGGCGATGTCGGACCGAATGTTCATGTCACTGCTCCGGAGGAACTCGAAGGCGAGATCAGGAAATACGTGTAGTTCATTCGTTGCGTTCGTCGTTGTGGCGTCTTGGAAGAAACGTGAGAACTAGCCTAGGGATCCGGGTCGAGACCGGCTGCGATGCGTTTTTCGCGCTCGCGTTTCTTCCGCTGTTCGCCCGTGAAGCGGAGAGGTTCGGCAAGGCCTTCTTGCGGAGCCTGCCGAATCTCGTCTATGATTCTCTCTTTCAATTCCTCGTTGTCACTCATTATCAACTCGCCTCGCAAAATTCACTTACAGAGCACTTGTGGGGTTTAGATTAGGCCCCTGTCTTGTTGTGTAGGTCACTTGTTCTCTGGTGCCTTTGTCTGCGGATCGAGAGTTGGAGTGACCAAGACCGATTTCCTCTGTCGCAGGTGGCTTTCTGCTTTGTGAAGTGTGTCTTTCGCGTTCTTGTAGGTGAGCCGTTCGAGAGCTTCACGATATGGAAGCCATTCGTATCCAACGTGTTCGCCGGATATCTTGACCGGCTCCTCTCCTAATGCCTCGACCAGATAGAATATGACTTCCTTGGACACGGTCCTGCCTCGTCTCCGATAGAAGTAGTTGATTCGTTCTCTGAAGTCGCTCACGAACCTCTTGTTCTTTAGCCCGGTCTCCTCAAGTATCTCTCTTCTGACCGTATCCTCCTCTGATTCCTGCTTCTCAACGTGACCCTTTACGAAGTCCCAATGTCCCGCCTCATAATGCAGGAGAAGATACCTTGCACTGTTTCCGACCCTGAATATGACCGCGCCACAGGACTTCTCGTGCTCCATTTCGACTTCACGTCCGGCCGGAAGCTGTGCGCCTACCTATGCCAAGAGGTGTCATTTGTGCTTTCAGCCGGCAGGTCTCGTGTCAGTTTGCCGAAATGTTGACGTTTTCAGATGACTTTCGCGAGCAGAAATGACACTATTGCGCCAGCGAGTGGTCCGATTGTCCAGCCAGCTATGATTTGCTGTATGATGCGTTTGTTTGTGATCGCAATTCGCTTGACCGAAGCGGCTCCCCCCATGCCTCCAATTACCACCTGTGATATGGAAACCGGCAACCCCAACTGCGTGAAGAGATGCACGGACAAGGCCCCACCAAACTGGGCTGACAGAGCTGTTGAGGGACTCAACCCCACCAGATTGTCTGCCACACTTCTCACCGTGCCTGTGCTAAGGAAGGCTATTCCGACCACGGCCCCAGCCGAGAATACTAGAGAAAGGATCAGGGGATCTGCAAGACCCTGTGGAAATAGCCCGACCACAAGGCCAAGCGTGTTTGCGCCAAGAGTATACGCTGCATAGAACCCTGCGATCAGTGTGAGGATTGCGTACAGATGGTTCAGAGCAAAGACATCCTTGGCTTTCCTTCCTAGTCGCAGCACAGCGATTTCGACCGCTGCTGAAATCAAGAATGCTAGGATCGGTGATGAGATCCAGGAAGCTGTCACTTCAATAGAAAACATGCTGCCGATTTTGGTGCCTGTCGCCAGCGCGAGTCCCCACGCCGCGCCGACCATGACCTGAGATAACGAGAGAGGAACATGGAGAAGTGTCACGGCCGCCATGACCAGTAGGCTGCTGACGATAATCACGACGAGGCCAGGAGCGGAAAGTGTCGGCAGGATCTGCCCAGCCACTACGTTCGAGAGTTTGTGCCCTTCAAAGAGCGTGCCCAGAATGACCCCGGCGGTGGCTATCAGTACCGCGTTCGACAACCTGACGATTCCTGCACCCAGGCTAGCACCGAGACATGTCGAGAAGTTGTTTCCTCCCAACGCGGCAGAAAGGAACATGGCCAAGACCAACGCTGCGTACGTATAGAGATCTGGAGTCAATGGTGCTCGCCCTGGACTTGCCTATCGCTTGACGAATGATGCTTGACGCAAAAGATCATTCTGTCCGAAGCGACGCGGGTCGTTTCGTGATTTCAGTCGCCTTGACTTTCGCATCTGCCGTCTTGTTCAGTAGACCATGCTTCTCGCAGTAGTAAACGAGCTCGTTGACTCTCCTTTTGTTCGACCCGGAGAGTCTGGTCATTTCGCATCCGCAGAGGGGACATCGCATTTGTGGTCGACCGAGCTCTCGATTCGGCAAAGATCGAGTTACCATTCGGCCGCAGTATCTCACGACTGCTGTCTTGATAGAGCTTTCCTTGAATGAGTAGTGCTTGCACTAACAATGTAAATCCATAGCATTTTTCACGACACTGCTTTCACAACAATTGTTATGACGAGGTCGGAGCAATCCTCAGCAGCGTCCGCGACATCGTCGAGCTTCAGGATCAGTTCTCTGACTTGCAGGTACGAGAACACATCGATCTGAGATCTGCGTGCGGAAAGCCTGGACACCAGGTCTGCCTTGATCTGGTCAACCGCCTCTTCGATGCTCTCAACCTCAAGTGCCTTGGTTACCGCAGCCTCTGCGTCAGTTCGAAGAGACTTGACTGACTCGGCGAGAGTTGCAACGCATGTGTCAATGCCTTCAACGAAGGTGCGCAGCGTGGAATCTCCCTCATAGAGACAGTCCAAAGCTCGACGTTCAACTGGAGCTTCTGAGATTATGCGGGCAGCATCCTGAGAAGCGTCTGCAATCTCATCGATTTGCTCGATCAGGTCCAGAAAGTCCTCCCTCATCCCCGCGAAGAACGCTCCTTGTGCGATCTGGATGACTGCTTCTCGGTGGATGTCATCCGCCATCTTCTCGTACCTTGAGATGATCTCAGTCTGGTCCTTGACTAAGACCCAGTTCATGTGTTCCAGCGAGCTGGTCATCTGTTTCAGTTCCTTGGCACATTTTTGAACCATGGCGAGATGTTCAGCCACAAGGTCGAGCACTCTCTTCTCCTTCTTGCCTCCCAGTCGGAACTGCCTCCCGAAAGACAAGAAACTGAATGAACGGGTCAAGGGGATTCCCTCACCATGAATACCGCGGCGAATCGGGAACAGCATGAAGCAGCGAAGAAACTCCAGGTCTGTCCTGAATAGGACCAGTTGGGTTTCAAAGTGCGGAGTTGTGAGAGGTGGGCTAGACCCAACCTCTCAGTCTCATCGCCTCAGCCACTCGCTGGACTGAGAGCATGTACGCGGCCATTCGCATGTTCACATTATGTTTCACATGCATGTCATAGACATCGTTGAATGCCGTAGTCATGATCCTGTCCAATCGCTCGTGGATCTCCTCCACCGGCCAGTAGAGACCATAGGTGTTCTGTACCCACTCAAAATAGGAAACGGTCACTCCTCCCGCGTTGCACAGGAAGTCAGGAATGTCGAAGACCTTGTTCTTGAAGAGGACAGCATCAGCCTCAGGTGTGGTAGGGCCGTTAGCAACTTCAGCCACGATCTTCGCCTTGATCCGAGACGCGTTCTTGCCGGTTATGACGTTCTCAAGTGCGGCGGGAACCAAGATGTCGCATTGTAGTTCGAGCAGGCTTTCATTTGTGATCGCTTTCGTTCCCGGGAACCCGACCACACTTCCGGTCTTCTGCTTATGCTCGAGGACACCTTTTGGACCGAGCCCTTTCTCGCTCAGTATTCCCCCTTTCGAGTCGCTCACCGCGATAATCCGCGCCCCCATCTCTTGCAGGAGAATGGCTGCGTATGATCCCGCGTTTCCGTAGCCTTGGATCGCGACTGTCACGTCTTTCAGCGGGGTTCTCAGTCTCTTTGAGGCTTCACGTATCGTGTATACGGCTCCGCGGGCTGTTGCGTCGCCTCTTCCCTGTGATCCGCCTAATGGTATTGGCTTGCCGGTGACGACGCCTGGTGCGTTATATCCTCTGATCTTGGCAAATTCATCCATCATCCAAGCCATGATCTGTGGATTTGTGTAGACGTCGGGCGCAGGAATGTCCAATTCAGGCCCGATCATGGCACCGATGGCGTCGATATACGCTCGGCTCAGTCTCTCGATCTCTCCACGAGACATCTGCTTCGGATCACAGATCACTCCTCCCTTTCCTCCGCCGAAAGGTATCCCGACACAAGCAGTCTTCCACGTCATCCACGCCGCAAGAGCCTTCACAGTGTCGATCGTCTCTTGTGGGTGGAACCGGATTCCTCCCTTGCATGGACCACGAGCGTCGTTGTACTGAACTCTGAAACCCTTGAAGGCCTTGACCTGCCCGTTATCCATCCTGACAGGAAACGTAACCTCTAGGACACGCTTTGGTTCTCTCAGAAGGCTGTGGGTGGCAGGATCCAACTTCAACAGTTTCGCAGCCATGTCTAGCTGCTCTTGCGCAATCTTGAAGGGGTTCAGCTCTTCCGTCAAGCTTGATCATCCTGTTCCGCTGAATCCAGAAGGCCTCTCTTAATCATTGCGAGGGATTAGTGAATCGATCGAGCGTCATCTTCTCTTGCGCCGGATGCGTGACCCTGCCCTCGATATGATCCTGTATTCTCTTTAGAGCCACGTCATGCTTTTCCTCTGCAAGTCCGAGCATCTTCATCATCTGGATGCAGTTCTCTGGGGCGTAACCGCGAAAGTGATTGTTGAAGATGCCAAGAGTCTGCTTGGTGTTCGTGCGTACTTCCTCTATCTTCGGCAACCAGTCAGTAAGCTGATCTTGTGTGTAACGGTAGTCGTACCATAGTCTGTCTCCCCTGCCGTGCCATCGTACGTATCCGATATCTGAAGTCACGTGAACCTCAGGGGGGAGAAGAGGTTCATCGACAATGCAGTAGGCAGCGTTGTACTTGCTCAAGATCGCCCATGTGCTGAACTCCAGCCACGATGGGTGCCTGAATTCCACCACGTAATCGTATCTTCTTGGCAGCGCGGCGAGGAATCCTTCCAGCAGATCGTCATTCCGCTTTAGCGACGGTGGCAACTGAACAAGCATACACGCCATTTTGTCTTGGTGGAGTAAAGGATCGAAGAGTTCGCAGAACGAGTCGAGCTCAGTCTGCGCATCTTCATCAAGTCTAAGACGCAGCTCATGCGTGAACTTCTTGTTCAGTTTCGCGCTGAAGAGAAAGCCTCGAGGAGTGTATCTTGTCATTCCGAGTATGGTTCCTTTTTCCGGGAACTTGTAGAATGACGAGTCTATTTCCACAGTATCGAAAATCGATGAGTACTGTTGGAGCATGCTCTTGTCATGGTCGTATAGAGGGCCAATCCATTCCTTGTAGGACCAGCCAGCACATCCAAGTCGAACAGGTGCCGATGATCGCTCAGGATTGTCCACGGATCCTATCGCCTACTCACATCGTTTGATCTGACTATGCTTTCTGCCTCTTGCGGATTGCGGGCAACCCTTAAAGGACTTCGGGGGAGGTTTGTTCAGAGTCAGCCGGGACTGGTAGAGCGACGTGCGATATGAGCAACTTGCAGAAGTCTTTGAGGGTATCGAGGCGACCTCAAAGAGGCTAGAGATGACGGATCTCCTAGTCAAGTTGCTCAAGGAAACCCCAAAAGAGCTCGTTGACAAGGTCGTGTATCTGACTCAAGGTAAGCTCTATCCTGACTATGTTGGCATCGAGCTAGGAATGGCGGAGAAACTCGTCGAGAAAGCCATCTCATTCGCCTCGGGTAGGGCAGAAGCTGAGGTCGAGTCTGCATTCAATCGAAGTGGAGACTTGGGCCTCGCCGCACAGGAGATGCTGAAGAAGAGAAAACAGTCCACCCTCATGAAGAAACAGCTCACTGTCGAGTCAGTGTACGATACGTTTGACAAGATCGCTCACGCAACAGGCGATCGTTCCGTTGACGCGAAGATCAAGCTTCTCTCGAGTCTCCTAACTGATGCAAGCCCCGAGGAGGCAAAGTTCGTTACTCGAATGGCTCTGGGCAAACTGCGAGTCGGAATCGCAGATATGACGATCCTTGATGCGCTTGCGATCGCATACGCGGGAGGGAAGGAATTCAGAGGCGTCTTCGAAAGGGCCTACAATCTCTCGTCTGATCTTGGATATGTGGCAAAGACGGTAGCACTAAACGGTGTCGATGGTGTAGAGGGCTTCAAGATCTCGCTCGACCGCCCCGTAAGGCCGATGCTCTGTGAACGTCTCTCTTCTGCTGAAGAGATTCTCGCTAAACTAGAAGGTAAGGGATCTGCTGAGTACAAGTACGACGGCCTTCGGATCCAAGCACACGTCTCTAGGAAGAAGGTCGAGCTGTTCTCAAGACGATTGGAGAACATAACTAGCCAATTCCCAGATGTTGCTGAGAACTTGAGAGCAGCAGTCATGGCGGATCAGGCAATTCTCGAAGGAGAATGCGTTGCCGTTGACTCGAACACGGGGGACATGCTTCCATTTCAGGTAGTTTCGCAACGGAGAGGGCGCAAGCATGAGATAGAGACGATGGCAGAAGAGGTTCCGGTGACGGTCTTTCTGTTCGACCTCCTGTATGCCGAGGGTCGGGATTTCACGATCACGCCCTATTTGGAACGACGAAAAGAACTCACTAAGATTGTGAGAGAGTCGGATCAGGTTCGTATCGCCGAGCAACTGCTGACAGATGACCCAGAAGAACTTGAACGATACTTTGACAAGGCCGTGTCGCTGGGATGCGAGGGTCTTGTCGTCAAGAGTGTAGGAACAGAGTCTGTCTACCAAGCGGGCGCGCGTGGTTGGCTCTGGATCAAGTACAAGAGGTCATACAAAGCGGAGGTGGCTGACACATTCGATCTAGTTCCAGTCGGCGCCTTCCACGGAAGGGGAAAGAGAGGAGGAACTTACGGTGCTCTCCTAATGGCTGTCTACAATCCAGAGACCGATCAATTCGAAACCATATCCAAGCTCGGCAGTGGTTTCACAGACGAAGACTTGGTGAAACTGCCAAAACTCATCGGCCAAGATGTGATCCTTCACCCACATCCTAGAGTCAACTCTGAGATGAAAGCTGATGTCTGGTTCACGCCGACACAAGTGTTGGAAGTATCCGCTGACGAGATCACACTCTCGCCGCTGCACACGTGCGCGCTGGGCGCGATAAGACGGGGGAGTGGGTTGGCGCTGAGGTTTCCCAGATTCACAGGTAGGTATCGCGACGACAAGTCGCCAGAGGACGCCACAACGACTAAGGAAGCTCTTGAGACCTATCACGGACAGTTGAAGAAGATCGAGACCGAAAGGTAGCCGAGTTGAAGATCCTCATCACCTATGCACTACCTTTTCGCGATGATCTCGGTGTGAAAGAAGAGACATACGAACTTGGACGAGATTCCGCAACAGTCGCAGAAGTGTTGGACATGATTGTGCGCAGGCATTCATCTATGAGAAAGTTTGTGGACGCAAGCAGTGACGAGGCACAGAGACGCCATCTAGCCGTTGCTGTGAACTCGCGAATGGCGAAACTCTCTGATCACGTCCGCGATGGAGACAGAATCAGGCTTCTACTTCCAGTCATAGGTGGTTCGGAATCATGAAAGGATCAATCGGAGGATATGCCGGAAAGATCCTGCACGTGGATCTCTCAAAACGCAGCCATCGCATCGAGGAACCGTCGCCTGAAGAAATGCGCGCATACATTGGAGGCAGCGGCCTAGCCGCAAAACGCCTATGGGAAATGACCTCCAAGGAGACGGATCCCGTTGGGCCAGAAAACGTTCTAATCTTCATGACGGGGCCGCTCACAGGAACCAAGGTTCCACTTTCTGGTCGCCACGAGGTAGTAGCGAAGTCTCCACTCACTGGCATCTATGGAGAAAGCGATGCCGGGGGTATGTGGGGTGCGGAGCTGAAAAGAGCAGGCTTCGACGGGATCATAATCACCGGCAGATCAACCAAGCATATCTACCTCTGGATCAACGAAAGTGGCTTGGAGTTTCGCGATGCCGGACATCTCTGGAGAATGGATACCTATGAGACCGGCGAGTTGCTGAGACGGGAGACCGACCAAAAGGCAACAGAGGCATCCATAGGTCCAGCAGGAGAGCGCCTTGCCCTCATAGCCGGAGTCATGCACGGCGGAAGAGACTGCAGACCCGCGGGCAGATGCGGACTTGGTGCAGTGATGGGCTCGAAGCATCTCAAGGCCATCGTTGTGAGAGGAGAAGGCCAAGTTCCTGTTGCTGATGAAAGACGGCTTACAGCAACGACAAAGATGCTGGCGGCCGAGATTGTGAAGAACACGAAGCGGCTTTCAGACTACGGCACGAGTCAGATAATGACAGCTCTCGAAGAATTCGGCAACCTGCCGATAAGGAATTGGAAGCAAGGAAGCTGGAAAGCAGGCGCGGAGAAACTGTCGGGAGTTGCCCTCGCCAAAACGATCCTCAAGGCAAAGTACTACTGTAGCGGATGCATCGTGGGCTGCGGCAGAACTGTCGCAATCACCCAAGGCAAATACGCAAGTGTCGAAGGAGCAGGCCCTGAATATGAAACCGTAGCAATGCTGGGATCCAACCTTCTCCTGGATGACTTGGAGGCAGTTGCAAAGGCTCACGAGCTCTGCAACAGATACGGCCTCGATGTAATATCCACCGGAAGTGTGATTGGTTTTGCCATCGAGGCTGCTGAACGTGGAATCCTCACGAACGCGCAGAAGGAAGAGGTCGGTCTCAAGTGGGGAGATGGAGAGTCAATCGTTAGGCTGGTCGAGAGAATCGGTCGCCGTGAAGGCATCGGAAACATACTCAGTCAAGGAGTCATGCGAACTGCAGCAGAACTCGGGAGGGATTGCGAAGCATTTGCTCTTCAAGTAAAGGGGCTCGAGCCTCCCGCCCATGATCCCCGAGCGTACAATAGTCTGGGAGTTGGGTATGCGACCGCGAATCGCGGGGCGTGCCATCTCCAAGGAATGTCATATGCCTTCGAGCGCTCTGTGACGATGCCAGAGTTCGGCATGAACGAGGTTCAAGACAGGTTCGGAGTCGTAGGCAAGGGAGAACTCGTTGCAAGGAGCCAAGACCTGATGTCGCTCTTTGATTCCCTCAAGCTGTGCAAGTTTCTGCTCTATGGCGGCGTGAAGGTGAAACATATGCTGGAATGGTTCAATGCTGTCACAGGATTTGCCATGAGCCAGGCAGAGTTCCTGAAAGCAGGCGAGCGAATATACAACCTCAAGCGGATGTACAACGCCAGATGTGGGATCACCAGAAAAGACGATGTGGTCCCAACACGAATGCTTCGCGAGAAACGTGGGGAAGGTGGATCGGCAGATAACCTTCCTCCGTTTGACGATATGCTCGAAGAATACTACACGTACCGCGGCTGGGACAAGAACGGCGTGCCGACAAATACGAAACTGCGAGAGCTAGGACTCGAACAGGCAGCCCCTTACAAGTAGTTGCACTGCTGAATCGCTGTCCGATCGACTAATATCGGCAAGTTGGTCAGTCACTCAGTGGAAGTCCTGTTCGTTGTCATCTAGCAAGATCATCACACATGTCCTCGAAAGAATCAAGAGCAAGGAATTCAGAGGGCCAACACGAGTCACCCAGGCTGCACTGAAAGCTCTAAACGAAGCCTCTCAAGCCTCCGGCTGTCGCTCTCCCAGACAGTTCCTGGAAGAGCAAGTCTCGTTTGGCGATCTGTTGGTCAAGACACGCCCAACTGCCATTCTCCTCGCAAACGGCGTGCGACTGGTCACCGAAGCGACCAGGAAAGGCGTGGATCGAGAACTGGATGTGCTTGGGCTTCAAGATCTTGTCTCAAAGACGGTGGATTCCTTTCTTGCTCAGGTCCACGAATCCGTTGAACAGATCGGTGAGATCGGAGCAAGAAGGATACGTAGCGGAGACACAGTTCTCTGCTATGGCCACAGCACATCCGTTCTGTCGATTATTGCAAAGGCACAGCAACAAGGAAAGAATGTGAAAGTGATCGTTAGCGAAGCTCGGCCTGAGCTCGAAGGTCGTTCAATGGCTAAGGAATTCCTGAGACTTAACGTGCCAACCACCATGATCATCGACTCCGCGGTATCATACTTCATGAAGGATGTGGATCGGGTTCTCACTGGCGCGGACGCAGTCACGGCGAACGGGGCAGTGATCAACAAGATAGGCACCTCCACAATCGCAGCGATCGCTCACTACTCAAGAGTAAACGTCTTCGTCGCGGCCAGCATCCACAAGTTCAGTCCTGAGACGATGTTCGGTGAGCTGGTCGAGATAGAGGAACTAGATCCGTCACTCATCATTCCTGCGAGAGAGATGTCAGAGTTCAAAGGGATGCATATACGCAATCCAGCTTTCGATGTCACTCCGCCAGAACATGTTGACCTAGTGATCACCGAGAGAGGAGTCATCCCGCCGCAAGGAGCAATTATGGTACTGCGCCAACGCGAAAACGTGTCTCTTGGCACAGGCTTCCCAAGTTCCTGATGATATGATCCAAGGGAGTTGAGAAGATGCACAGTACAGGAATTCCTCGCGAAGCCAAGCAGATAGCTGAAGACATTAGAGACATGAAGATCAGAGGCGCCGGGGAACTTGCAAGGGCAGCCGTCAGGGCACTCATGATCGCATGTGAAAGATCGTCCGCGAAGAACGCTCACGACTTCCTAGATGATCTTCGAATTGCTGCAAGGGCATTACTTGAGACAAGGCCCACGGCGGTGTCGCTGCCAAATGGTATTCGCTACGTCATGCACCGAGTCAACCAGGCTAGTCGGACAATTCAAGACGTTGAACAACTGCGTTCAGTCGGCATAAAGGCGGCAGAAGAGTTCATCGCGAACTCAAACACCGCAATCGAGAGAATCGGCGAAATTGGGGCACGCCGGATCAAGGATGGCGACGTGCTGCTGACTCACTGCAACAGTTCTGCAGCGATTTCTGTGATCAAGACTGCTTGGCAGATGGGCAAGCGTATCCATGTTTACGCCACTGAGACTCGACCGCGATTCCAAGGTAGGATCACCGCAGGCATTCTCCTTGAAGCAGGAATACCAGTGACGATGATCGTTGACAGTGCGGCCAGGTACTTCATGAAAGACATTGACAAGGTAATCGTTGGTGCAGACGCTGTTTCAGCCAACGGAGCCGTTGTCAACAAGATCGGAACGTCAATGATCGCTCTGGCGGCAAAGGAGTCTAATGTGCGTATGTTCGTTGCCGCGGAGACCTACAAGTTCAGTCCCGAGACTATGATAGGCGAAGTTGTCGCGATTGAGGAGAGAAGCACGGATGAGGTCATAGGCACTGCAGAGCTAAGGAAACTGCCAAACGTAGAAGTGAAGAATCCCTCCTTCGACGTGACTCCGGCAGAATACATTGACCTCATTATCACCGAGAAGGGAATAACGCCGCCTCAGGGTGCAATGCTGGTCTTGCAGGAAGTCATGGGCGCCATCACTCCTGAGGAGCTGGAAGAGTACAAGACGTTCACGCTAGCAGAAGTGGACTAGGTACGGTGAAAGCAAGCTCACGTAGCGTGAGTCGTGCTCAAAGCTTATCCACATGAAAGCGGAGGATCGACCCGTGTCAGAATTGAAGATCATTGGAGGAAGCGGTGGGCGTGCTCTTGCGACGCTTGTCGCGCGTGACCTAGGTCTCAGAGTCTCTCAGACGGAAATCAAGAGATTCCCAGACGGGGAGAAATACATTCGCATAAACGAAGATGTCGCGGATCAAGACGTCGTGATCATTCAGTCAATTCACCATGAACCAGATGAACTGCTCTTCGAATACTTCCTCCTCTGCGACACTCTCAAGGACCTAGGCGCCAAGAGAGTAGTCGCTGTTCTTCCATACTTTGCGTATGCAAGACAAGACAGCCGGTTCAATCCAGGAGAGGCAGTGAGCTTCAGAACGGTAACGAAACTCATCGAGGACGTCGGCACGGCGGAGTTGTACTCAGTGGATATGCATCAGCACCGAGTCGAGAGGGCGAGCGACCTATTCAGGATTCCGGTTCACAATCTTACAGCCGCGCCACTATTGACGCAGTATGTCAAGTCGAACATCTTGCTTCAGAAACCGGTCGTTGTGGGGCCTGATGAGGAATCGGAGCAGTGGGCATCTGTGGCGGCCAAAGCGATCGGTGCCGATCACGATGTGCTTGAGAAGAAGAGACTCGGTGCTGACAAGGTGGAGATTACGCCTCGATCTCTGGCGGTTCGCGATCGGGATGTGCTGCTCATCGATGACATCATCAGCACGGGGGGTACAATCGTAGAGGCGACCAAGATCCTGAAGAACCAGGGCGCTCGACGAGTGATCGTTGCCTGTACTCATCCCATACTCGCTCAGGACGCTTTAGCCAAGATCTACGAAGCAGGAGCAGAGATCGTCATCGGGACAGACACAGTTCCGAGCCCGATCAGCTACGTCTCGGTTTCCCCACTCATCGCTGATGCGATCAGGAGAGGCTAGCCTGGCTCGTGTAGGAAGCGTGTTCGATCATTTGAGACTAGACAAGGTTTTTCTCGGTCAACTTGTGGCTACTAGCTGAGTTTGTCGAGAATTGTCGAAGTTTCAAGCAGGAGTCACACCATACTCCAAGCGTTACCTTGAACTCGGATACAAGCCGGAAGAAACCGAGCTTCTAATCGCATTCAGGGTGACACCTAGACCTGGCACATCGATGGAAGAGGTTGCGTCGGCGGTTGCGGCAGAATCCTCAGCAGGCACTTGGACTGAAGTTGAACTAGGAAACGAGGCGAAGTACAACAAGTTCAAAGCCAGAGTCTACGAGATCGAGAAGGACATCGTCTACATCTCTTACCCTCTCATTCTCTTCGAGGAGAACAGCATACCAAATATCCTGAGCAGTGTTGTCGGCAATGTCTTCGGCTTCAAGGCAGTGAGTGCCCTGCGCATTGAAGATATGCACATTCCGCTGGAATTGGTAAACAGCTTCCCTGGCCCAATGTATGGTATCGATGGCGTTCGCAAGATCCTCGGTGTGAAAGATCGTCCTATGACAGGATCCACGATGAAGCCAAAGCTGGGCAACAGTCCGAAAGAGCATGCCTCTATCGCCTGCAACACGCTTCGCGGTGGCATCGACACTGTCAAGGATGACGAGAATCTCAACAGTCAGAGCTGGAGCAACTTCTATGCTCGTGCGGACGAAACACTGAACGCTGTTGAGAAGGCCGAGAAAGAGACAGGCGAGAGCAAGGGCTGGTGGGCAAACGTCACTGCAGGTGACACAGAGGAGATGCTGAAACGCTGCGACTACATCGCAAAGAAAGGAGGGAAATTCGTCATGATCGACTACCTTACAGCCGGATTCGCGGCCACAGCGTCTCTGAGAAAACGCACTGGCGAGTTGGGCTTGGCTCTCCACTGCCACAGGGCCATGCATGCAGTCATCGATCGCCAATCCAATCACGGAGTAGAGTTCAAGGTTCTAGCCAAGTGGGCGCGTCTAGTTGGCGTGGATCACCTCCACACCGGAACCGGAGTAGGCAAACTGGAGGGCGAGTTTCAAGCTCTCAAGGACAGATGCAATCTCATGCGCAAGAGTTACACGCCGAAAGAGGGCGGGTTGTACTTCGATCAGCCGTGGGGCAATCTCAAAACCGTCGTGCCAGTAGCCTCCGGGGGCCTGCATCCAGGGCATGTCTGGAAAGTGTATGAGACATACGGCAATGACGCGTTCTTCCTGTTTGGGGGAGGTTGTCATGGACACCCTGGCGGAAGCTATGCGGGTGCAAAAGCCGTCAGGGCTGCCGTGGAGGCCGCCGCAGCCGGAATCAGTCCGCAAGAGGCGGCAAGAGGAAGCAAGGAATTGCAGCAGGCTTTCGATCTTTGGGGCGGAGTGAGTTTCTAACCGCTCCTAGGTTTCCGGAGACTCGGTTGACTGATCAGTTCGAGGCGATTGCACTTTCACATTCTGTCGTGCAAGTTCTAAAGCTTTCTCTACGGCTCTTCTTGGGTCACTTTCTGACAGAATCTTTACGGTTCGACGTTCATCCAGGAAAGTGTCTTTCACTTGATCCGCTATTCCTCCGCTGCCGTTAACGGCAATGATGGGTTTTGCCTTCATGTATGCGGCGCAAGTCTCGATTAGAGCCCCGGCTCCACCCGCGATGATGACAACGGCATCAGCACTGCACGCAGTCGCGAAATCTCTAGCCCAGCCTATTCCGGTGGCGACAACCACGTCGCAGTAGCGGTTTGCATAATGCATCTCGCCTTGAGGAATGATGCCTACAGTGATTCCGTGATTGTTTCTTGCTCCTTTGCATGCTGCTTCCATCACTCCGCCCAGCCCGCCTGTGATGAGTACCGCTCCATGCTTCGCGGTTTCGGCCCCCACTTCGTATGCGAGCTCACGTGCTTCTTCTTTGCAGTGATCGGCCGCTGAACCTATCACCAGCAATTGGATCTTCCTGCTTGCCTGATCAACCAATAGGCAGTTCACTTCCCGAGTCAGATGTACCTCAATAAAGCGGATAGACAGCCAATATAGGTTCGCCTCGATCAGAATGCTCCAATTGTCCTTGAACAACACTCGGAGTTCGTCATGATCATTCAGTTTTCAGGGGAGATAGTGGTAGTCAGTGGTCGAACATGGGCTCTCTATACGGCAGAGTTATCAGATGTTCATTTGTACGTTCAACGCCGAGTAGAAACGATGACCTCCACCTTTGAGGCACCCAAGATCGTCATAGCGGAGGAGCTCTGCAAAGGGTGCAGGATTTGCATCGAGTTCTGCCCAGTCAAGATTCTGAAGACAAGCAGCGGCATGACCAAGAAAGGCATCTATCCACCGGAGGTCGTTAACCCAGAGAAATGCACGGGATGCAGGATCTGTCAGTACTACTGTCCCGATCTCGCAATATACATCGTCGGGAGGTCTAAGACTTCGCCCTCATAAGGCCTGGAACCTACTTCATGCAAGGAAACGAAGCCTGCGCGCTGGGTGCTGTTGCGGCGGGCTGTCGATTCTTCGCCTTCTACCCGATCACCCCGGCAGGCGAGATTGCAGAGAAGATGTCTCAGCTTCTGCCGAGAGCTCGTGGCGTGTACATTCAGATGGAGGACGAAATTGCAGCGATCGGGAGTGTGATCGGGGCTTCATGGACGGGTTTGAAAGCAATGACCGCAACTTCAGGCCCCGGCTTCAGCCTCATGCAGGAGAACATCGGATACGCCGTGATGACTGAAACTCCGTGCGTGATCGTCGACGTACAACGCGCAGGACCGAGCACAGGAATCGTATCGGCTCCCATGCAGGGCGACGTTGTTCAAGCTAGACATGGTAGCCATGGCGAGTATGAGATAATCGCTCTGGCACCATCCTCAGCTCAAGAAATGTTCGGCATGACAATCCGTGCATTCAATCTATGCGAACAGTACAGGACGCCTGTGATCGTGCTTGCCGACGAGACGGTTGCTCATATGCGTGAAGAAGTCATCATTCCAGAAGAAGAGTCTCTGAGTATCATCAATAGAAGGATTCCGTCGAGTCAAGAGGAGGCCGCTCGCGGTTTTCTGAGTCCGTCGGTGGCCCCAATGCCTGTGTTCGGGAGAGGGTTCTCGGTGCATGTAACCGGCTCATCGCATGATGAATATGGAAAGCGGGAAGCAAGCGCGCCCGAGGCAATCGACAAGATCGTGAGGACAATCAGTGAGAAGATAAAGGCGCATACGGCAGAGATCTCAGAGATAGAGAAAGTCCTGCTGGATGATGCCAAAGTCGCACTTGTTACGTACGGGAGCTGCGCCAGGACTGCGGAGTATGTTGTGAAGCAAGCTCGAGAGAAGGGGATCAATGTAGGTTTGCTCAGGTTGAAGGGACTCTGGCCCTTCCCATCAGAGGCAGTAAGCAAGGCACTCGCGTCTATTCACCGAGTCATCGTGTTGGAGAACAACTTGGGCCAGATTCTCCC
>JBAVVE010000128.1:0-5021 GCA_049697135.1 Bathyarchaeia archaeon
AAGATCTGCAATACTGCGTCGCATGACATTCACCTCTCCCTCCAGTATAGAGTTAGGGATGAGTTTCGGTATCGCTCCGTTCAGGCTGTAGAGCAGGGAGCTCTTGCCAGAGCCTACAGCACCAGTGATCACCACATACTCTCCCTTCTTGACCGTGAAGTGTACGTCCTTCACAGCCTCGACATCTCCGGCACGTCTGCGATAGATTATCTTGTCGATGTTCACTGACAGTACTTCACTCAACGATTGTTCGACTCCAGGTCCTTATTCTTCACTAGAATTACCATTCACTTCTGATAGAATGAGAAAAAAGATAGGGGATATTTGTAGTGATCTAGTTGCCTTATCGTCTCTTGCTTGCTCTGATGGCTGCGTCTCCGGCGATGATCCCTAGTGGTAGTCCAATGAAAATCACTGCTGCGTATAGGACTGCACCGGTCACGACGAAGGGCACGTATGTTTCCCATGTCCATGAAATGGAGCTGGCGATGATGAACCAGTTGATGAAGAAGATGATCTGAACCATTATGATCGCAGTAATGATTCCTAGTATGTGTTTGAAGGCCTTTGCGTCTTCAACGAACTTGCGCCAGAATACTGCGAGTATCATCCAGTAGAAGCCATCGAAAATCGTGTTTCCAACTAGGTCATAGGCATTGGCGAATCCGCCCACTACACTGCGGAGGATGCCGCCGACGAATGACATTACGAAAGTCACTGGACCGCCCCAGTATACTGCAGTGAAGCCTCCGGCCAAGAACATCAGATCCAGTTGCTGGAACATTGGCAGCTTTATCATTGATGCAGCAAGATAGAAGCCTGAAGCAACGGCGGCCTCCACAACCCTCCGTGTCGTCCAGACTTTGTAGCTTTTCTTGGAGTCGTACACTTCAGTTCGGGGGCAGAGCCATTCATTGTGTTGGTTGTAGTACAGGTACATTGCGTACATTACTGGCAGGAAGAACGTGAAACCCCACACATAGAAGAGCGCATGTCTGCCGAGCGACGGTGGCCAGCCAGGCATTCCAAGTATCGAGTCTGGAGACAGAGGATTCGAGTATATCCAAGCAGCAATTGAAACGATCAGTCCCGCTACAGCTACGAGCAACATTGTCTTGTAGTTGATGATTCCTTTGCTAGTTTTCGTTTCAGTTGACATTTCCATACCTCGCGTGACCTAAGGGGACGCCCGTATTGGTTTTAAGGCTTTGCCCGACTCAGGTCTCAGTGTTCTAACTACCCACATCTGTCATGGAAGTACACGTCAGCGGGATAGAGATAACGAATCCCTTGATGCGGCCGTTCATAGTTCCATCCACGGATACCACCATGACTTGTCCCAATGATCCGGTCTCTTTCTATCACTGACACATGTTGGTAGCTAGAACACCGACTCAGGTCTCAGAGAACTCACTATCTCTTTCAGTTCTCTTATGAATCTCTCACAGTCCTCTCTTTTTCCGATCGTGATTCGCACCATGTCGTGGCACAGGTCAGTTCCAGCGTACATGACGCTCTTGTTTCGTAAGTAGATTCCCTTCTCGACTAATCGAGTCCATACTCCTTTCTTGCCCTTGTCGTCGTTCAAGATCCCGGGCGGGAGTCTCGCGAGCATGAAGTTGGCACATGAGGGGAACACTTCGATTCCGAGCTTTGTCAATTCGTCTGTGAGATACTTCCTGTTCTCCTCTATCTTCTTCCTGACATCGTCATAGTAGTTGAGATCGTTCAGAGCCGCGATTGCGCCTACGTACGCCGGCGAGCTTACACCCAGCGGCGAGAAGAGTTTGTTGAACATGTCCACGTTCCGTTTGCAGCTGATGGCGTATCCAATCCTCAGGCCTGCAAGTGCGAAACTCTTCGAGAAGGTTCTCACAACGATCAGGTTCGGGTACTTCTCTACAAGGTCCGCAGCTGTTTCATTGCTAAACGGGTATGTTGCTGAATCGTAATAGGCCTCGTCAATAATGACGGTCGGCTGCGGTGGTTTCTGAGTACGCTCCAGTAGCCTGATGATCTCGGTCTTTGGCACCTTGGCGGCGAACGTGGTCGGGTTGCACAGATAGATCGTTTTCGTTCTTGGACCTATCTTGTCAATCATCTTCTGCGGTAGTCTTTCTGCACTGAAGCCCCGTTCCTGAAGCACCTCAACCAGGCCGCATCCGTAGACCTTCGTGTAGTTTGGCAGTACTCTGTAGGTCGGGTATTCGGCGATGAGTTCGTCTCCAGGTTCGAGAAAGCACTGACCGATCAAGACAAGAGTTTCTGCTGATCCGTTGCAGACGAAAACGTTCTCCGGCTTGCAGCCCACGTACTTGGCGATGGCTTCTTCACATTCTCTTCTCATCCATGCATTGTACCAGTGAACGCCCACGTTCTGGACAAAACTCTTGATTGCCTCAGTGGTCTTGGGTGAAGCTCCGAATAGATTCTCGTTCAGGTCGAATCGGGCTATCTTGGGGCTGGGCGCCTCGAAGATACTCTGTGCTCCTGTGATGATGTGGCCTCCGTCCGAGATCGGCATTGACTCCCTTAGTCCCGCCAGTTTCTCAGCAATTTCCTTTTCCTTGACCATTTTGGTGGCACTCGGCGCGTTCTGCGCATGGAGATCATATATAACGATATCTTCGCCGCATTATCGTTGTCATGAATGAAAGCTGCGCGTTCACAGTTCGCAGTTCAGTTCTATGATTCCCGCGACTGCTGTGTTTCTGAACTGCTTGGTCATGCAGTGCTTAAGGCTGCATGGGAAGATTCGGTTCCAAGACATGATATACGTCGAGGAGAGAATTGCCACCGATGCGGTAGGTTGCGGCTTTTGAGACGTTGTCTTCGTGTGAGTTGAATGCGACTGACAATCCTGCGCCCTTGAAAGCAACAACGTCATTGAAGCCATCTCCCACGTGCGCGCAACGGGTGGTCTCGATCCCCTCCTCCGTGCAGTATTCGCGAAGGGCTTGAAGCTTGTTGGTCAGGAGCTTCATCCGATTCGTAAGTACGCCATCTTGGATCTCGATTTCGCTTGCGATTACTCCTTGGAATCCGTACATTTTCAGGGGCTCGACGACGAAGGACAGGTTGTCTGTCAGAATCACAGCCTCAGTTCCCCTGAGGTTCAGTCTTTCGATCGTCGTCCGCACATCATTGACCAAGGGAAGATCTGTGGCATGGGGGGTTATGTCGTGCGCTCTCATTCCCTTCAGAAGAGAGAATTGAGCTCGAAGAGTCTCCTCATACCCAAGTCTTCCCAGATGGAATAGCTCGTGTAGCGCTGCAATCTTGTCGTGGGATTCCTGGGGGATCCTCAGGTGGTTCAGGATTCTTCCCCGCAGGAGCGTACCGTCCACATCGAAGGAAACTAGTTCGAGCACTGTACCTCTCATTCGCATCAACTCGAAGAACGTCTGACTCTCTATCTCAGTCATGTGGCGTTTCGAGATACCAAACTGGCCGCATATATTAGCGGAACTGTGATACCCAGTCTTCTACTTTCCGCCCGTGATCTTGATGAATTCCCCTGACACGTGCCTCGATTCGTTGCTCACCAAGAAAACTACAACGTTAGCGATGTCGTCAGGTGTGGCAAACCTTCCCAGTGGTATGTTCTGCAGCTTGTCCTGTCTAACTCTATCTTCGGATATTGACTTCTGCTTCGCGACTTTCCTGACCTCGTCTGCTAGCATGTCTGTTTCTGTGTCGCCTGGACATATTGCGTTCACATTTATCCCACAGGGGCCCAGTTCCTTAGCCAGACTCTCAGTAAAGGCCAGTACTGCTCGCTTAGAAGAGCAATAGGCTGAGTACCCGACATGACCAGCTAGCCCAGCGCTTGATGACACGTTGACTATCTTGCCAGGCACTTTCCGAGCGATCATTTCTCTTGCCACGGCTTTGCAGCACAGGAACATGCCCTTGATATTCACATCAAATATCAGGTCCCACTGCTCCTCAGTCATGTCCTCAACTCTGGCGAAAATGAAGACACCGGCGTTGTTTACCAGGACATCGACCTTGCCGAACTCCTCGATGGTTCGAGATATCAAGTTCTGAACAGAGGCGGCATCTCTAACATCGACCTGAACATAGAGGCCAGATCGTCCGAGCTCCTGAATCATCTTGACGGTCTCATGCCCCGGTTCCCTGTCAGCCACGACTACACTCGCTCCTTCCTTCGCGAGTGCTAGGGCGATGACTCTTCCGATGCCCCTACTAGCTCCTGTTACTATTGCAGCCTTGTCTTTCAGTCGCACCCAATGAATCCCCTAGTCTCTGATAGACCGATACGCTTGGGAAGAATACTTAAACCGTCTTCACCTACAGCTGCATCCGGGGTAGCAAGTTGATTCAAGTTCCGAAACTGACCGTGCAGGATGCCCACGTTGTTCTAGAGGCATGTCGAAGGAAAGCCAACGAAATCCATGTCCCCATGGATATCGCCGTGACAGACGAGGCGGGGAACTTGCTCGTGTTCGAGCGCATGGATGGTGCCGTGTTGGGCTGCATTCAGGTTGCGATAGACAAGGCGTACACTTCTGCGATCCTGGGAGTTCCCACGGCAGATGAAGGAAAGCTTGCGCAGCCCGGCCAACCAGACTACGGAGCCAACACACTATGCGGTGGCAGGATTGTCATACTCGGAGGTGGAGTGCCGATCATGTTCAAGAACAGCCCCGTAGGTGCAGTCGGATGCAGTTCAGGGACCGTTGACCAAGACATCGCAGTAGCGGAAGCAGGCCTCGCGGCTCTACTCAAGAAGCTAAAATCGGAATGACCCGCCTAAGCATGCTGGCAGAAAATCGAATCTACGCAGGCGGGTAGACTTCGTCCGGAAGCCTGTCGCGCAGCGCTTTTCCTGTTGCCAACTCTAGGATGAAACCTAGTCTGGATTCTGTGTCAAGATAGTGAAATGCAGCGTCTCCGATTCTTGCGCTTTGTAGAACCTTCCCTCCGCCTTTCTTGAACTTCTCAACTATTGACTCGGCGTCTTGAGAAGTGCATTTCAGATGGTGTATGCCCTCCCC
>JBAVVE010000129.1:0-7410 GCA_049697135.1 Bathyarchaeia archaeon
ATCTCCTGCCCACACGTGTCACAGATCAGTCTCACAAATTGGCCCGGCCGAATTGCGACGTTCGGCTCATCCTTGACAACTCGTGCCACCACGTTGTAGGTGAGAGACGACACATTCGGTATGGATGATATTGTAGACGACAAGAGCGCTTGAAGGTCATCCAGACTGGCTGAGAAAACCGTGAAGAGCACGTTGTGTTCGCCCGTCATTCCATAGACGTTACGGATCTCCGGAATCTTTGCCAGAGCGTTCAGGACCTCATCGATTTTTCCTGGTTCCACCTTGGCTGTCGCGACAGCGAAGAGACCGTTTGTTATCTTGGATGCGTCAATTATGGGTGCGATCTTCTTGATCAGGCCCATGTCGAACATCTTCTTCAGTCGGCTTTCAACCGTGGGCGTGCTCACGCCAGCTGTGCGAGCGATGTCCCTAAGCGAGCGTCTACCATCCTCTGCGAGCGCAGTAAGAATGTGAAAATCTGTATCATCAATTCGATTCGTCAAGACTTGCACACATGGTAGTCTGGGTATTGGGCACATTAAAAGAGTTCTCAGACCGACACTGACGAAGAACAGACAGCGAGAAACAAGTCAAGAAACCCAGTGCTTCGTCGATTGTTCAAAGCTGTCTGATGGCCCTTTCCTCAAAGATCTCTAGGAAACGTGGGCCGTTAACAGAGACAGCAACATTTGCCTTTCCTTTGAATTCTATGATCTCCGCCCAAGGTCGCCTATCCGCGATGGTTTGGCCGCGTGTGATCGTACCTTCCGTTTCCACGTCCACCGGATACTCTCTCAAAGTAAGCAGTCTCGGATCGACGAGATATGCAACGGCCATTGGGTCGTGAAGTGAGAAGCTTCCCCAAGACTTCACCAGATTCTCGCTGATTCTCTTCAGAAACTTCGCTCCCCGGCTAGGTAGCTTGATGAGCTCTTCGTATTTGTCTCTAGCCAACACGGCCGTTGGATCGGTGGTCACGTCCAATCCGACCGCGGTCAGTTTCAGGCCGGAGGCGAAGACTGCTCTCGCAGCTTCCGGATCTACATACGCATTGAACTCTGAAACGGGGGTTACGTTTCCGAAGCCGTAAGGCGTCAAGCCGAACGCCCCTCCCATTATCGTGACGTCCTGTAGCGTCTCCACTATGTGGGGAGCCTTGGCCAAGGCAGACGCCAAGTTAGTGAGCGGCCCTATACACACAAGGTGGAGGTCTCCACGCTCAGATTCTTCTATGATTAGGTCAACCGCGTGGCGAGGATCAAGTCTCAATGATGGCTTGGGGAGCTTCGAGTCCCCTAAGCCGTCTGTTCCATGGACATATCCTGCAGTGTAGAGTTCCCGCTTGAGAGGTTGAGAATGACCCTGAGCGACTGGGATCTCTCTACGATCGAACGCTTCGAGCACCCGGAGAGCGTTCTCGCTTGTCTTCTCAACCTCGGCATTTCCGCACACAGTGGTGATTGCCCGTATCTTCAGTTCTTTGGATCCTAGAGCAAGCATTATCGCTAGAGCATCGTCGATACCGACATCACAATCGATGATTATGTCTCTAGGCATGTCTGAGACTGTGCCCCTTCCTTCCACTAATCATGCCCGCGATGGAATCCGCTGCTTCCCTAACCGTCATCGAATCTGGGCGAACTCCACAGCCTGCCAGGGCATGAGCAAGCTGGGTTATCTGTGGGGGCCTAATTTGAGCGCCCGCAAGTGTGTCGGTCTTCTCGAAGATCTCCCTTGTGTGGCCGTCTGCAACTATCTTGCCTTCTGCCACTAGGACGATTCTCTTCACAACTTCGGCTACGAACTTCATGTCGTGTGTGATGACGATGACTGTGGAGCCGGCGTCATTCAGACTCTGAATTAGCTCGGCCACTCGTCTCCTACCCTGGTGGTCTTGGCCGGTCGTCGGTTCATCGAGGCAGTACACTTCGGGCTTGATGGACATGATGGAGGCGATCGTGAGGAGTTTCATTTTCCCGTAGTCGAGGTCGTAGGGATGAGTCTGCTCAGATCCTGAAAGGCCTACAGCTTCAATGGCCCACTTCGTGCGCGTCTCGATCTCCCGAGGGGCCAAACCTGCGTTCTTCGGGCCGAACGCCACTTCGTCCCAGACCTTGCTCGAGAAGATTTGGTGGGATGGGTTCTGGAAGACGTAGCCAACGGTCAGTGCCAGTCTATTTGCAGGGATTTCGCTGGTCTCAACTCCCTTGACGAGGACTCGCCCTTTCGTCGGCTTTAGGAGGCCGTTGAACTGTTTTGCCAGTGTGGTTTTGCCTCCGCCGTTCTGGCCGATGAGGGCTATGGTCTCTTTCGGTTCGATCTTCAGACTTACACCATTCAGAGCCATGACTTCGTTTCCATAACTGTACCAAACGTCTTGGACATCGATCAGGCTCATGAGAGGTTCTCCCTTAGCAGGTCTCGATAGAGCGCGACGGCCTCGTCGAGTCTGATCGGATACTTCTCAGGTCTAAGTGCGGCTTGATCGGCTAGGAGATGGGAGAGTTCAGTTACGCTCGGGGGGTCCACGCCTATTTTCCTGAGCTGGCCAATCTGCGTCAATACGCCACGCGCTGAGCCTTCCAACATGATTCTTCCTTCGTATAGCGCGATGATCCTGTCCGCGAAGGTAGCCAGTTCTTCTATCTCGTGTTCGGCTACAATGATCGTGTAGCCTTCTTTGTTCAGTGCGTGCATCGTTTCAAGAACCTCAGTCTTTCCTACAGGATCAAGTTGCGCGGTGGGCTCGTCCATGACGATCACCTCGGGCCGCACAGCTAGGACCGTGGCTATCGCGAGGCGTTGCTGTTGTCCTCCTGATAGCTCGTAGGGAGACCTGTCTTCCAAGCCTTCCAAGCCCACTTGTTTCAGAGCATCAGTGATCCGACTGGACATCTCATGTCGGTCGAAGCCCATCATCGACATGCCGAACGCAACCTCTTCGTCCACTCTAGTCGACACGCCTGAGAACTGGTTAGTGGGCTCTTGGAAGACCAAGCCTACCCTCAGTGAGAGCTCCGCTACTGTGTGTTTCATAGCATCCATTCCGGAGACAATGACACTTCCGCCGTAGGTTCCGCCGTAGAAGTGCGGAACCAAGCCGTTAAGCGCCTTGCAGAGAGTGGACTTACCTGCACCATTCGGACCTATGATACCAAACATCTCGCCTTTCATGACCTTCATGTTGATGTCATGAAGAATGGGAGCGTGGCCAGGGTATCCGTAAATCAAGCCTTCGACTCGGACGCTGGCATCGTCAGTTGGCATTGTCTCTAGGTCCCACGTGCTCGCGTAGAAGGGTGAAACGGCTTAAATATTTCGACGATTCGATTCCTCTCCATGACATCTCAAGCAAAAGGCAGTGGAGCGACAACTGTCGAGAGACCATCGGGCTTCGCGATCCTACAGATCGTCCTTATTCCCGTAATTGCTGCACTCAACTACGTGACGGGCGTGATCGTCAATATCCTCAAACTGCCAATCTTCCTGGATACTTGGGCAACAATGTTCGGAACGGTCGTTGCGGGGCTCTGGGTGGGCGCCGCAGGAGGCTTCCTCTACAACATCATAATGGCCTTCACACTCTGGGGTCTTCCAGCTTGGGTCTGGGGCTTCATCAACATCTACATCGCTTTGATAACATGGGTCTTCTGGAGAATCGGGTGGGTGACAGTCAAGAGCCCCGTGAAACTCGTCGCTGCAGGCATCATCGTGGGCGTCACGAACGTCATACCAGTGACACTGATCAGTTGGGGAGTCTTCGGGCTCATGCCTACCTATGCAGGGACAGCATGGATCTATGCAGCAGTCCTAGCCAGTACCGGAGACACACTGTCAGCATCCGTTGTCAGCAGCATCATCGCGGAGATCCCTGACAAGCTCATCAGCCTCGTCTTGGCAGCTGTTGTTGCTTCACGCATGCCGGCTAGGTTCACACTCCGTCCACCGAAGGCATAGCACGAAATGTCGAGCACCGCGTTCGCGATACTCAAGTCAGGCTATGTGGCTCGAGACACGTTCGTGCATCGCCTCGATGGGCGGACCAAGTTCCTCTTTTTTCTTTGGATCTCCGTATTCAATTACATCTTCTACGACCTTTACGTGACAATGGTGTCCTTTACCGTCGTGATGTTCCTAGCTTTTGTCGCCCGTATCCAGAAATTCGTCATAACAGTTCTCTTGATAATCGTGCTCCCCATAATCCTGCTCGGCATGGGGATAATTGGCGGCCCATTCGGATTCTCCCAAAACAGGACCGCCATAGCTGCCGTGGAGGTGTTCGGATTCACTGTTGGCCTCTACCTTGAGGGAACGGTCTATGTCTCTGTCTGGACGTCACGGTTGGCGGTCACGATAACTGCTGCACTGCTCGCCTACGTGACCACTCATCCGTCAGATCTCGCTGCGATCATGCTGAAGAGTAGATTGCCGTACAAGTTCGCATACGCCTTTCTGGCGACGATTCAACTCATACCGATCCTTACAAACGAGATAACGACGATCTATCAGGCCCAAGTCTCCAGAGGCCTCAACGTGCAAGCCAAGCTGATTGATCGATTCAAGAGCATCATAGTACTGATGATCCCTCTGACACTCGGCGCGATCAACCAAACCCAAATCAGAGCCATTGCATTAGAATCCCGTGGCTTCAGCGCCCCCGTCAAGAAAGTGATGCTACGAGACCCGAAGCTGAGGGCCTCAGACTACGCTGTCATGACGATCATCGGAATAATGACGTGCATTTTCATCTATCTCATCTGGACCCGGGGCTTGGTACCTTTCATGGTCGGCATCCAGTACGTAAGACCTGGCGGCTGAGGAATGGTTCCGCAATGTCCGACACATTACAGTATCACATCAAGTGTAGGAAAGGAGATGTCGCACGGTATGTCCTTCTTCCGGGCGACCCCGCTCGTGTGAAGGTGATCGCATCACTCTGGGATCAGTCACGTATGGTCGCTGAAAACCGTCAGTATTTGACATACACCGGCAGAGTCTCTGGCGTTGATATCTCCTCAACATCGACAGGAATCGGAAGCCCATCTGTCGCGATTGCAGTTGAGGAGTTGGCAAGATGCGGCGCTGACACATTCATACGCGTCGGAACATGCGGCGGACAACAGAAGAACCAGAAGATCGGTGACATCGCAATAGCAACCGGCGCGGTCAGATGGGAAGGCACTACTCGACAATACGTTCCGATCGAGTACCCGGCCGTGGGCACACCGGAAGTTGTGATGGCGCTCATCGAGGCCGCGGAGCACATAGGGGCCGATTATCACGTGGGCATAACCAAATCCGGCGACAGCCTGTACGCGGGCATGGCATTTGGAGGCTACCAGCAGAGTTGGATGAAGAACGTCGAAGCGGACTTCACAAGAGCGAACGTCATCAGCTCTGAGATGGAAGCGTCAACCATCTTCACGCTCACGAACCTGTTCCGGCTACGTGCAGGGTGCGTCTGCTCGATCATTGACCTCGTGATAGCAGATGAAGCGCAGGAGCCTAGACAGGAACTGTCGGTCGAAGAAACCTTTCAGCCCAAACCAGAGTACATCCTCAGAGCTTGCAGATGTGCAGTTGAGGCCGTGAAGATCCTGGCCAAATGGGATCGGGATAAGCAAAGCAAAGGCAAGAGCAGCTGGTTCCCTTCGCTGAGCTACACCCCACGCGCCTAGGATTGGATGATCATTACTGAGCTAGGTCGTCTGCATGGCAACAGCCCGTATGAAATGTTTGACAGCATGCGCCTTCTCTTCAAAGTCATAAAAGGACCAGCCGGGGTAGGGCCTATGCGTTGTCGTCAAGACCAATCGTTCTCGACCTACACTCTCCACCACATGTCTGACCACTTCGACCAGTTCGTCCGCTGACACATGCAAGCTGCACAGAAGATCCACCGGAATGCCGGTGAAGAAGACTGTCTCAGGCAGCAATGCTCTCACTGCCTTGAGGGCTGTAGCCCATTCGTGAGCGTCTGCGACAGTCGATTTCGATCCAATGTCCAAGGGATGAAATCCCGAGTAGGCTTTCGCGAGCGGAAGCAGGTGTTTCCTGAGATCCCCGTCACTATGGAGTACTGAATACTTACCTCCCTTCGTGATCGCTTTCCCGAGCTCCACCTGTCGGCCCAGAATTTCATCGGTGAAGTCCGGCCTGTAGATCGATCCTGCGTAGGTGCAGAAATCGTCGGCGATCCTGATAGAATCGATTCCATCATACTCGGTTGCTCTCCTCGCGACTTCAAAAAGAAGGTCGAAGAATCTCCTGTGGATCATGTCGGCTTTTCGAGGGTCGAGAATCGTCAATACTGAGAAGTCGAATTGATGCGTAACTTGGTTCAGCTTCATCGCCTCGGGGGTCTTCCCTGAACTGCAAGAGTACTCAGAGTACTCCGTCGGTCCCAAGACCTCGAGTTGAAACGATTTCGACTCGTCCACCTTGAGCGTGGCAGTCACTACCTCGTCCATCTCAGACATGAGCTCGTCGACGGTTGGCCAGTCGTATTCGTCTGGTTGAAGTCTGTCACACCATTCCCGCCGGGTCTCCGAGCCTCTCCTGAAAGGCCCGCCTCTCTCCAGAAACTCAAGGCGCTTGAACCAACATCTGACACCGACTACATCACCCGCTCTTGCCTCGAGCTCGGGATCTGCGAGCCAGAAATAGACCGGGAGTTCAGTTGCCTTGCCCTGCATCGCCTGGGAGACCAACTGTCGGGAATCCAGTCTCAACACCTTCAGATCGACAGTACTATGCACCCTGTGGGTCTTTTCGCATAGGATTGGGTGTCTCTCCCCGAATGCCAGCAGAGAGAGGGCCTTCTGTTCTTGGGCTTATGGGTCGAGTCTCTTGATTTATCTTCCGTTCCATCATGTATTTGTGAGGGAGACCCTTGGTCAAGGTTATTGGAGCTGGCGCCATAAACTGGGATGTCAATCTGTTTGTGAAGAGATTTCCTCAGCCTGGCGAAGAGACCCCCGTGCTACGAATCACGAGAGTACCTGGGGGCAAAGCCGGCAACATGTCAGTGGCTGCGGCCAGACTCCTCGGGCCTGGCCAAGTCGGAATCATAGGGGCACTGGGCTGTGACGACATAGCAGATACGCAGATTCGCCTTCTCAGCGACGAAGGAGTTGATACTTCTGCGATCAGCCGCAAGACAGATGCAGAATCTGGACAGGCATACATCATCACCGACGATTCCGGGGAGAACGTGATTCACACCTACTTTGGAGCCAATGCCATGTTGAGCCCCGCGGATATCTCGAGCAGACAGATGAGAGAGATCATACAATCCGCAGCAATCACTGCCATAACTGATCCACCCGCGGAGGCGGTGGAAGCCATAGCGAGGATTGCGCACGAAGCCGGAGGACTTGTCGTGTGGGATCCTGGCGTTAGGGCAGAAGC
>JBAVVE010000130.1:0-2057 GCA_049697135.1 Bathyarchaeia archaeon
CTGTGCAAGGTGTTGTAACCGGGAAACCGGTTGAGCTCGGGGGCTCCAAGGGGAGAGCGACCTCTACGGGAAGAGGAATCGCATACGTCGCGGAAGAGATGTTGCGGACTCTGGGCATGGATGTCAATGGCACGACCGTATGTGTCCAAGGGTTTGGAAACGTCGGCATGAACGTCGCCAAGTTTCTGCACGAAGACGGATGCAAGATAGCCGGAATCACAGACGTGACAGGTGGCCTGTTCAATCCCGGCGGCATCGATGTACCAAACCTCGCTCTGCATGCAGAGAGGAACAAGATGATCCGCGGCTTCTCGGGCGGCGAATTCGTGCCTGATCACGTCGAGGCGAACCGCAGATTACTGACCATGAAGACAGATGTACTAATTCCTGCCGCGCTTGAGAATCAGATCACTGAGTCAAACGCATCAGACGTGAAGGCGAGGCTGATAGTCGAAGGAGCCAACGGTCCGATCACTAGAGGCGCTGATGTAATCCTGAACAAGAAAGGCGTTCACGTGGTTCCTGACATCCTCGCGAACTCAGGAGGGGTCATCGTCTCCTACTTCGAGTGGGTTCAAGACATCCAGGCATATCTATGGTCCGAGCAAGAAGTCAATGCGAGATTGAAGGATCTGATGACTGCCGCGTTTGCTCAGGTTCGTGAGTTTGCCGATAAGCATGAAGTCACCTTGAGAGAGGCTGCATACATGCTGGCAGTCAACAAGATGGCTGAGATAACCAGACTCAGAGGAATATTCCCATAATGAGCAGATTTCGTACAATTGATTGCTGTCACACCGAAAGCACGATCCCGATATCAATCTAAGGCTTAAGAGTCGAGGTCTGGATACTCAGAAGCATGGCCTCCAAGATCAAAGACCCAGCTCTGTCAGGACAGGGAATGCTGAAGATACGTTGGGCAGAATCCCGAATGCCCGTGCTGATGGCACTCAGAAAGAAAGCATCAAAGACCAAGCCCCTCAAGGGGCTCAGGATCGGCGGGTGCCTGCATGTTACGAAGGAGACAGCTGTTTTGGTCAGGGCGATTCGAGACGCAGGCGCTGAGGCTGCGTGGTGCGGCTGCAATCCACTTTCGACGCAAGACGATGTTGCAGCGGCCTTGGCGGAAGAGGGCGTATCCGTGTATGCCTGGCGAGGGCTTTCAACTTCGGAATACTACTGGTGCATCACCCAAGTTCTTGACTCGAGGCCCCAACTCACACTTGACGATGGAGCTGATCTAGTCTTCACGCTTCATCAAGAACGCAGAGACCAATTGAGTACGGTAGTCGGAGGAACTGAGGAAACCACTACCGGAGTGCATCGCATCCGAGCAATGGCTGAGCAGGGCAAACTCAATTATCCGATCATGGCCGTCAACGATGCCGTGGTGAAGTCTGACTTCGACAACGTATACGGCACTGGGCAGTCTTCCCTCGACGGAATCCTGAGAGCCACGAACATTCTGATGGCCGGAAAGACCTTTGCGATTGCAGGCTATGGACACTGTGGTCGTGGGGTTGCAAACAGAGCCAGAGGAATGGGTGCCAATGTTGTTGTCTGCGAGGTTGATCCTGTCAATGCGCTCAGAGCAGCTATGGATGGATTCCGAGTTATGCCGATGATCGACGCTGCACCGATTGCTGATCTTTTCATTACTGCTACCGGCTGCAGGGACATCATTACAGCAAAGCACTTGAAACGAATGAAAGACGGTGCCATTATCTGCAACACGGGACACTTCAATGTCGAAGTCTCCGTGAAGGATCTAGAAGGCCTAGCGAAGGAGAAGCGAGAGATCCGACCGAACAACACATAGTACACTCTGCGAGACGGACGCAGACTGTACCTACTTGCGGAGGGCAGGCTAGTGAACCTTGCCGCTGCAGAAGGCCATCCTTCTGAAGTCATGGACATGAGTTTCGCGACACAATTGCTGTCGCTCATGTACTTGTCCGAGAAGGGGAGAGATCTCCAACCAGGAGTCTACAAGGTGCCCGAAGAATATGAAAGGCAAATCGCAAGTACGAAACTCGAGACTATGGGGATGAGTATCG
>JBAVVE010000131.1:0-25580 GCA_049697135.1 Bathyarchaeia archaeon
AGGTTACGCTGTGGTGATTATCTGGTACGAGATAGCGTATGTTTTGTCTGTTCTTACGACATTTCGCATGTATTCCCTGATTTTGGGCCTAGACTATGCAGGCGGCATTTACTCCTTTTGGCTTGCCAGAGGGCTTGTCATTGATGCCCTCGGAGAATCACGTAGGAATTGCCCAATTAGCGCCCACTTCAAGCTCACGAAAGCCTATCTGAATGCCAGCAGATGGCTCCACGCAAAAGGACTGCAATCCAACTCAGTGGACCACCTCTCTGACGCCTTGTCTATTTCATTGAGTCTTCGCCCGGGACTAAGCAAGCGATCCATCGGTGTACTTGCAAATGCGCTCAGTGAGTTGCCTGATTGGAAAGCGGCGACTAACAAACTCAAGAAGAGAATTCCATCTGACTTGAGGTGGGCAACATCTATGCAAATGAAGAAAGGCAGGAGCACGAGGTTGGTCTTCGCAACCGTGTCTGCAGTAGCTGCATTGATCGGAGCTATCGGACCAATTGCCTATGCTGTATTCCGGCCCCAGATAACAGGTATCACTGATCTAATTGAACCTTCAAGTGAGACTCTTCTTCTAGTCGTTCTATCATCGATCCTGCTAGTTGCCTGCTTCTGGCTTTGGAGACGAGTTCAAGGGACTGTCTATCCGGACAGTAGGTTAGAGATGAGGATGTCGCAAGAAAAACGCGCTCGCAAGCGTTGGAAGACTGCCCCAATCAGCAAAAGGAAATAGTCTGTGTGCTCGCCAACCGCCGTCGTTTTTTTATTGTGTGTGTGGGTACCTTGGGGCGGCCGTCGTAATTTGAACCGTCAGTCGGCGTCGTTACGGGTAATTTGTGTGTGTGTGTGCGCACCATGAGACCCACACACGCTGGGTTTTGCCAAGTGGAAGATATTCCTCGACGGATCGTCGGGGAATTTGAAGTACCCAAATCCGAGTTTCATGCGCAACAGTTCTATCGCGGAAGGGTATCGAATAGGCGCGACCTCAACTATGGCTGAGTGGCAGAGCTGACTTAGGTACATTCATACCGGATCTGAGGAGAAGATGATGTGAGAGAATTTGTCTGAGAGTGTTGTAGCAAAAGGCTCTGTAGGATTCTACGCTAAAGAGAAACCGGGGATGGGACAGGCATTGAAGGGTCAAATGATTCTGACCAATCGAAGGGTGGTCTACATTAGGTATCTTGGTGGAAAGTACCTAACCGCCAAGGCTGAGGATTATGGTGACCGACTCGAAGAAGGCTTGAGAAACGAGGGAAGTTTCGAAGTTCCCATCAACATGATAACTGAAGCGAAAGCAGACCGGATATGGGGCACACCATATTTCAGACTGCGTTATCGCACACAAACCGGAGAACGTGCCTGTGCCTTTGTTCTCGTTTCTTCAATGAACCTGATGGCTGCTACGGGAGCTATAGGTGCCATATGGGGACTTGCGAAAGGACCCTACGAGCAACTTGCTAAAACGATAGAACAGTTGAAAGCGGAATACGTTGCATGAATAGCAACGAGGCAGTGTTGATATCGACACAATGCAAGAAGCTCTTGTAGGAGAGGCGTCTGCGCGTGGGTTCCTTTGCGTCCGTCAGGATTTGAGTCGTCATCGGGTCAGGTGGTGCACACACACACAAAACCACTCCTCCAATGAGGGTTCAAATCACGATGCTCGTACCGAGAGACACACAGAGAGTTAGCTGGACAATAATACATATGGAGTCTCGCCCCCTTTGCTAGTCAATCTGGTGAATGATACATGAGAGAATGGCAATGCATCTTAGTCAGTAATCACAAGGATGTCGGAAAGAAGATTGAAGAACGGGAGAAGAATGGCTGGCGCCTCCACACCTACGCGTGCGCTGGAAACGCCGCACTCGCCTTAGGCACCAACCATTACTTGCTCTTCGAAAGAGGGAGCAACGAGTAGGGACACACTCCATATGCGATTCTCTTGGTGCGCACACACACAAAACAACCGATTCCAAGAGTTCAAATCCTGACGCCCGCACCAAGGGACACACACACAAAACTACCTCAAACGACGACGAACGACCAACGCCGCAAAACGAACGACGGTTAGAGGGAAGAATCCCCTAACAACGTCCTCTTGGATTTCCACATGCTCGGTCGCATACGAGGAGTTCATGGGCATGGGTGCCATCTCGGTGGGACTTGCACTTCTCTTGTTACGGTTATCCAGTTGTATTCATCCAGATACTTGGCGAGAGATTTCTGCGGATTGTAGAGCATTCGAGCGGATAGATAGCCGGCAGCATCATCGTTTGCCTGAACGGGCGGAACCAACGTCGGTGAGGCCACTCTGAATGCAGAGTCTACTTCAACAGCAAGTTCTTGCATCCTTTGAATGAAGAAGAAATATCCTCTTCCGGAATCCGAGATCCGCGGTTCTCTTTTATGGAATCTTTCGAGAATAGGTTTGTCCCACATCACAAAAAGATCCCGGTGAAGAACGTGCAGAAGCTTCGATGTTGCCGTCGCTCCGAAGTGGTAACCCACTTCACGAATCTGGCCATAACATTCCGCGATTACATTCATGTGCCCAGAGGTAATATCCCGGAGGGTAAGTGCCCCTAGAACCTTCAAGTTGGGTCCCAAATCCGCAATGGCCGACAGTACGTCAAGGGCAGCTTGCCTGCTGCTCTCGACTCGGCACCTCCATGCGTTTAGGAAGCCGCGTATTACTTTGGCCTGGAATTCGTCAGCCTCTACTGCCGTCGGGTCCTTGCGAAGCTGAATTTCAAGATCCTTGTCCCTTATGAGCTTCTGATATTCCTCGTCCCCGCCTAAGGCACCGTACAGAAAAGCTGCCCATGCGAATTCACTCCATCTGATCATATCTGGAGCCTTCTGCTACATTCCACAAATACGAGCGCAAGGATTTGAACTGTTGATTTGCGGTGGAGCGGGTAGCTTGGTGCGCACACACAATCAAGATGTAAACGACGGTTGTGGCATTATATGCACTAAGCAGTGCGAGTGATTCTGAGTAAGTGAATCCCATTGTCCACCGACCCGCTGATTTTCACTTGCTATTCTGCAAGTAACCAGACACCGTTGTATCGAAGGCATAGAGGTAGCAAGAGATTCTTTTCGACAAGATCGAATTCTTCGAATGCATCAATGCTTGTCAACGTGCCCTGACAAAATCCTATTCAGCCCTTCAAGTCTCCTGTTTATTACTTCGAGGTGCTTTCGTTGCTCCTCTTCGCGAGCTTTCTGATGCATCTCTTTGGTCCGGCGGGCCTTTTCCACTATGGCATTCTTCTTGTTTGCATACTCGTTTGCGATGGAAATCCATTGCTGTATCATTTCGACCGCAGCAACAGCGGCATCTTCAGGTACTTCAAAACATATGACATTGTCTTGAGCCTCCTTTCCGAACCGCGCAGGAAAACTGCACAGTCTAGGGTTGAACCTTTCAGTCGAAGCAGAACTCACGGGAGGATTGCGGAACCAGTCTTGGAAATGTCCACTTGGAGCATGATCGAGATGAATGCAAATGCGAACGTTCCCAGTGGCTGTTATGGCGACAGCTTCTGCCTTCGTCGCCCTTATTTCCGACAACATGCAATACCATTGGAGAATCATTAGTACAAAGCGATTTCTGTCAAGCTCCTGTGCAATTTAAGTTCACGAATGGACATGATAGGACGAACGATAATGAGGGATCCATATCCGTTTTGGCTGAAAAATCGCGCCGACAGAGCCCAACAGGAAGCATCGACATGCTACCAACAACTGCAGCAGTGTGAAGACAAACTCAAGCATATCACTTGCCCAAAGTGTGGACACACGTTCAGTGTTGAATAGTGACAAGAAAACGCGCAACACCTTCATGTAAGAGTACAGATAGCCAACGCAAGCGAGACTGATTCGCGCGGCGCGAATCTCGCGCTCGCGATCTGCGGAGACTTGAGGCGCAAATTCCCGGCTGTGGAGAGGGGGTGTTGGGGTTTTCTTCTCCTAACCCGTCGTACGTCGTTCAGGAGCTGATTTGTGTGTGTGTGTGGTCAGGTGGTGCGGGCATCGTAATTTGAACCCTCATGGGAGGATCAGTTGTGTGTGCGCACCAAGTGATCCACACACGAAAAATCCCTGACCCCTCTTCCTATGGGAGGAATCTCCTAGCAACTCCTCTTCTCTTCCCTACTGAAACTCAAGCTCGGTCTGGTTGCATACCTCGGGAGATCGCACCGTGTTCACTCGCCGGAGACCGACAATCTATTCCGCGCGCGTACTACCTGGTAACATGTGTCCGTGATTGTCGAGCAGAGACACCATCCTGGTTCCTTCTGCTGTCTTCACCGTTCTCGCAGTGTTCTTCACATTGGGCTACTTGTTGACGATCTGGTTAGGAATACCCCAGCAGTTTGGGTTTCCGCTACCTGTACGTCTCATTGGAGTAGTGTTGCTGTTGTCAGGGTTTATTCTCCTTGGCTGGCTCCTCAGATACAGAAGACCTAGAGACATACTCGTCTCGGCGTATGTGACCTTCTCGAAGGTTAGGAGAGAACGGACGCGTCTGGAGGAGCGATCAGGCAGGACTGAGCCTCTCATAGTGAAGGGCCCGTACAGATATGTTAGGCATCCGTTGTATTCGGATGTTGTGCTACTGCTTCTTGGCTGGTGGCTCCTGCTTGACTACAGCTTCCTCCTCATCTCAGCACTGCTTCTGCTGTTATGGTTCGATTTTGTGGTGACTCGTTTCGAGGAGAGAGAACTCGGGGCCATCTTTGGTGACGATTATGAAGAATACTCAAGACGAGTTCCTAGGATCGTTCCCTTCACGAGTGAACTACGCAAACTCCTAGGACGCCTCGGAACCCTCTAGCAGCTCCTTTGCCTAATGCCTCTGCAATTCTTTCGTTCAATGGAGAAGTTCGAGAAGTAGACCATGTCATCAGCGACGACGAAACTGCCTTCCCCATACTCGTGTACTGTGATTCGAGCATTGAACGAAGGTGAGGTAAGCCCCGTTACTCGTCCATCAGCGACCCGCTTCATTGTGGTGAAGCGTACCTACTCCTTATCCATTGAGGAAAATGGGGTCATTGAAGGGGAGAAATCCCGAGGAGCCTATGGCGTAGGCCTTCGGGAGTTCGAATCCCCCTCCCGCACCAAAGGTTTTGAGTGCATATAGCAGGCGTAAGGTGAACTCACTGAGGGTGTCGATCCATGACAAATCAGATTCCTCTCATGACTGCTCTTGTCTCAGCAGTCTTCACTGCTCTCCTTTTGTGGCAATACGTGCATAGGAAGAAGGGGCATCAACTCATCTGGGCAGTGGCTCTAGCGCTCTACAGTCTGACTGCACTCATAGAGTATCTTGCGAATCCTGACGTACTGGGTCCAAGCTTGCCGCTAATCAAACTCTACTATTCAGGCACGGGACCGATGGTAGGGCTTCTAGGTGCAGGAGTCCTATACCTACTTGCGCCAAAACGTTGGAGTGACATTTATCTCACGTTAGTACTTGCATTGAGCGCGATCCTTGTACTGTTCACCGTTTCTGTGCAGATGCCGTCTCTGGAGATACAGTTAGCATTCAACGCAGGGCTTCCGCAGGGTTTCCGAGCGATGGTCAAAGAGCTACCTATGACTGCTCGCATCCCAACGATGATTCTTAACATTACAGGAGCAGTGTTTCTCATCGGTGGGTCATTATTCAGTTACGTAAGAGATCGAAGCAGGACGTACAACATTCCTCTATTCTTTGGCGGAATATTCCCGTCACTCGGCGGTGCATCCCTCGGCTTCTTCAACAATGCGGATATTTTCTTCGAGTTTGAGCTAGCTGGCACCATCCTTCTGTTTCTTGGGTTCGTTCTAAGCATCAGGTATCTCAGTAGGTTCAGTGATCATCTCCACTCAATCAAGAGCGCAAGCGCACGATGAAGCTCATCTTCCTCAGTCGCATCATATGCAGATGTTTGTGATTCTCTTAACCGAGGAGCGAAGAGGGGACATGCAAGGGGAGAAACCGTCAGATGTCTCCCGTTCGAACGAGAGAGAAGGCGTTCGTGGGTTCAAATCCCACCCCCGGCGCCAGAACGCGATCGCCTAACCGGCAATGGTTACTACTAGCTCTTGTTAGGTATGAACTGGTGAAGAAACTTCAAGATCCTAATCATTCCCGATGATCCTGGAGCCAGGGGCCTTCCTTTCCGTGTGATCAAATCACGGGCTTTGCAGAAACATGACTGCGCCCCCGGAATTCTAACAACGAATGCGTACCTCCAAGACCTGTTCTGTAAGGGCGCAAGATCATTTTTGTCAAGTCCCGTGGAATAACTGATGCCTTCCACATCACCTGGCTCATCTACTGCACCAAATATCTTGACAGCACAGTTGTTGAGAACTTCGGGAGGCAAGCCCCGCGGAGTCTGAACCGCAAGCACCAGCCCAACCCCATACTTCCTCCCCTGGTTAAGAAGCCTGAAAAGTGATTGCCTATACTCAGGGAGATTGGCCTCAGTCACATAATCCGCAGCCTCATCAACGAACATTACTAGACGCGGACGGTCCAGTGCTTGTGTGGAAGTGTCGCTCATCATCCAGTGATACACTGAGTCGCACACCCAATTCAGAACGAGCTGTCTGGTCTCAATTGGCAAGTGAACTAAGTAAATTATCCATAGGCCGCCTGCTTTCGAATCTACAAGGTTCCTGACATCAAACGACTCACCCACATACAGATCACGGTCATTGGATAACAGAGCCCCCAGCCTAGAAACCAGTTCCTTTGCATCCTCCGGAGCGATAGCCGCCGTTTTGTCGATTGTCCATTTGGGACTCTCTTCGGAAGCCCGTACAAACAGACTTTCAAGAGAAAGGCTCTGATGACCTTCGACCAGTTTTCCAGCGACCTGGGTTAACTGATACTCCTGAGGAGAAGTCTGACCGGGCTTCAACTCATACCCAATCGTTCTGAGGATCGAGCGTATCCAGTAGCGGATTAAAGGACGATTGCCTTCTTTGCTTCTGGAAAAGAGGACGGGAGCGATTACAAATGGGGCTCCGTGCGGATAGTCTGGTGTGAATACACGTTTTTCAAGTTTCGCAAGTTTCTTCTTCTTTGAAGACTTGAGCCCCGTTACTCGTGTCAACCACAGCAGATCACCCTGCGAATCGACCGCGATAACGGGTGTTCCCTGAGCCAAGATTTCCTCCAGCAATGCTCGAGCGAAGTGGGTTTTGCCAGAGCCCGAGCCGCCTACTAGCAGAATGTGATTCTTGAGCTGACTCAATGGGAGTCTTAAGAACTCCTTCGTTCGCTTTCCTTTGTCCAACACGTTCGCGAACTCAAGTATTGATTTCATTGCCTAGCCCCGGCCGACTTTCTTCTTGTTCCAGCAGCTTTCTGCTTTCCGTGGGAAGACTAAAAGCTCCTTCGCCTATATCAGTCAACAGCAAGGAAAAGGGGTGTTCTATTTGTCTGAAGCGAAGATAATAGAAGCAGTGGTTAGACGCCTTGATGTCGTCATAAACGTCCTCCTTGAGACTACTCCGACAGAGGGCAAGAGAACTCCGCTCTCGAAGAGGATCCAACTGCTGTACTCATATGGGCTTCGACCAAGCGAGATATCCAAGATTCTTGCCAAAGATCTGTCTACCGTGACCAAAGAACTGACCAGGATTCGTAGAGCGTCGACACAAGGCAAGACCAAGGGCGCCAAGGCTAGGAAAGGCAGAGGCTCTTAACAGAGTCTCTCATGTGATGCGGAACCTAGGCCGAATTCTATTGCAGGCCCAGACAGTTGCCATCGCGGTTATGGAAATCTGATCTGAACCGGCACAAAGTCGATGACACTGGCACGCTATGACTTGCGTCTGGACCGTTTGGTCTTCTTCTTTCCATAAAGGTAGCCAGCTACAGAAGTCCGAGATGACTTGCCTAGCACTAGTGCTATTTCCGTCGGGGTCATGCCAGCCGAACTAAGAACGCGAGCAGCTACTCCTTCGTTCATTCTCTTGTTCGGGTCCTCCACCATCTTCAAGGATTCTATATATAACCTGATGAGAACGTCTAATCTGATCTTGATATCTTTGAGAGAAACCTCCTCGCCTTTGGATTTTGCCTCTGAGGCTCCCTTTTGGGCATCCCTTTTGACAGAAACTTCCCATAAGCTTGCTGATAAATAACAGCGGTTCGGAATAGCTAGCCAGCTCACGGAGGTGATCACGTAGATGACGAACGAAGAATTAGAAGAACTTCAAAGCATCAAGAAACTCGTCATGCTCTTGCTTTTCAAAATGGATGCAACTCAGGATGAAGTTGCAACCGCTCTTGGGATTACCCAAGCCCGGGTGAGCCAACTGCTCCCCACGAAGTCGATAAAACCTGCTAAGGTGGAATCTATCAAGACCGATTGAGCCTCCTCCTCAAGAAGGGAGCGCAGGACTCCTTTATGGTCAAGAAAAGGGAAAGGCGCACGACAGGTGAAAACTTGCATACGCGTTAGCTTGCTCTATTCGAGGATTCGCGCAATTCGTGAAGCTGATACCGCCATCACGAGTTGTCTCCAAGGTGGAAATACGGTGGCAATTGCGGACCAGAAAGGTGGCTTGGGCGCTGGTCTTGGACTTGTACAGCTCAATTTGGGCTTGTGTTCAGCTGACATTGAGCTCAAAGTCAGCTTAGTTGACAGTCTTAAACGCGGGTTTCAAGCTAACCCCCGGCGCATTTCACCGAACCCCCTACTATCAGCGGTGCCCGTATGAATCGTCGTCGCTTCTTGAAATATGCCGGTGCGACGGCGGCAGTTGTTGGAGCCTCGGCGCTTGGTCTAGACTATCTTTCGAAGCAAAGCCCCTCCTCGGTAACCCCGACAACATCAACAACGACAACACGTCAGCTAACAACTACTAGCAGTGTATCCAACACACCAACTCAAACGACCCAACTTGCTTCTCTTCAGGGAAGATTGTTCTTCGACTACAACGGCAACGGCAAGCAAGATGGTGAGGAGCCTGCAGTTGCTGGCGCATTGGTTCAGCTGAAGGACGACACGGGAAGGGTCATTGCTGGAACTCTCACTGATTCTTCTGGAGATTACCAGCTTGAGGACGTCAAGTCGGGATCCTACAGGTTACACATTGGCGTGGAACATTTCAGCGACAAGAGGTTCCGCTACATGTGCACTTCGACAGACGAGTTTCGAGCGGTAGCTGATGGCTATGATCTGTCGTTGGCAGCGGACAGCACCAAGAACATTGGATTGATGGAAGGATTCCTGACGTCACCGTTGAGAAGAGGAACCAGCTTTCACCACAACGCGTACTTTGATGATGATCCATCGAGCGGCATCAGAGATTGGAAAGGTGGTGGCAATACCGTCAACAATCACGAGGGCACGGACTTTGGCGTGCATATAGGAACTCCGGTCTTCTCAGCCGCGCCGGGGATCGTGAAATATATCGACGATTGGGGATCGATAGGGCTCTTTGTCATAGTCTCGCATGACCCACACGCAACAAACATGTCAACACTCTATGCCCATCTTAGCAAGTCAGACGTGAAAGAGGGGCAAGGGATTCAGAGAGGAGCGAAACTAGGGGAGTCAGGTGAAGACAAGACCCACCCTGGTCCTCATTTGCACTTCGAGTTGGATTTTGGATTTCACGGAAGCCCGACAAGAGGGTCTCCATATCAGCCAGTGGATCCTTTCAGAGCCTTGTGGAAGGCTGACGCCATCGGTTATTGGACGAGAGACAACGACCCGCATTACTCACTCTGATTAATGAGTCAGAACACGCACCATTGTGACCTATCGCAGTCCCCGAAAAGCGCGAACTGACTCTCGTTCCCTAGCCTGTCTTTGTGGAGCTCTATGAAGCGCGTCAAAACCCGCAGATATGCCCCAGATTCCGAAGTAGGTAAGCGTCGCTATTTTCCAGCCCGGTACAATCAGCTGAGGAAGGTTAGCCGAAATCGCGATGAATCCGACTGCCGCCAACGCTTGAATGACCCATTCCCACAGTCCTGCGAACATTACTAGCCGAAGCGAAGGCAACCACTTGTTGGTAAAATGCTCGTAGATTCCTTGTTCCGGTCGGTCATCTCTCCAACCATCCAGAGGGTCCATGATGCAGTGAACCCACGCTGCAAGACTCACACATGCTAAGGCAAGCAGCAAGATTGTATATGGGGAGAACCAGGTTGCCAACGCAAACAGTATCGCGCTCGCGATAGCATAGCCTGTAATGTAGTGGCAAGTCTTCTTGTGGACGAAGTATTTCCTAATTTGTATAGGTCCCCAGAATTCCAGTTGATCAAGATCGGGAAGAGCACCGCCGACTAGACTCACAAGCACAAGTGGCGCGGCGAGCGGCAAGACCAAAGAAGAGCTCCAGGGAACGATCTCAGCGAAAAGGGAAGTTAGGAGATAGCCTGCCACGAACCCGTACGCCATGTGAGTTGACAACATCAACTCTTGAAACCGACCTGACTCATCGATCCGGTTCTTATCTTGCACGAGATCACTATAACTGGATTCTGTTCACAGAGGAATCAGTTCTTGACCGAGAGACAGGAAAGTGGGGCATGCAAGGGGAGAACCCGCGGGTGTCTCCAGTTGCGCGTCGTGTGTTCAAGTCCCAGCTGATTTTGAGCATAGTTACTGCTCGTTTTCGGCTTGATTTGTGCTCTTCTTCTGCTCAAGAACTGCTCAGTTGACAGTCTTAAACGCGGGTTTGTACCTAACCCCCGGCGCTTCCCGACGAACCTCTACCTCTGGCATTTCCAGGTGACACGATCCCATCGGACTATCGGTGACGAAATCAGCTTCCTTCCACTTCTTTCCGATATCGACGCAGTTCCCTCTCTGTTATCATCCAAGTCCTGCCAACCTTCACTGACGCAATTCGCCTCTTTCGAGCCAAGAGACTGAGATACTCTTGAGTATACGGAGTCATCTTGGCAGCTTCTGAAAGAGACAACAGCCTATCCTGCTTTCCGGTCGGCTCCAAAGCCCTTAGGTAGAGATCCAGAGAACGCTCAACTGCTGATGCCACAAAGTTGACGAACGAGGCGTGATCTCCGTTGTCGGATTTCTTCAGCGTATCGTAGTACTTTCTTCTGTCCACGTTCAATATCACCGCAATCGGATACCCACTTCTTGTCAAAGCCAAGTTCATGAGCAATCTCGCAACCCTGCCGTTTCCGTCGTGGAAAGGGTGAATCCAGGCGAGTCGATGATGCAGGATCGCGGCTAGCTCTATTGGTCGTAACTCGTCCGGATCTCGGTTGTACCAGTCAACCAGCTTTTCGATGAGATGTGGGACTTCATAAGCTGGCGGAGGCATGAAGTCGGCTCCCGCTATCCTAACCTCTGCGCTGCGAAATCTTCCTGCCTCGTCATCAATCCCCTTCATTATTATCTGATGAAGGACCAGGATGTCTTGCTCCCTCAGGGCACGTCTGGTCATCGTCTCTATGTATTTGATGGCACGCGGATGGTTCCTAACCTCTAAGTGCTCTCGAAGACTCTTTCCCTGAATAGTCAAGCCTCGTTCTAGGATGAGTTGTGTTTCCCTCAGTTTGATGGTATTGCCTTCAATTGCATTGGAATTGAAGATGTATTCGACCTGCATCTCCAGGTGAATCTTACGTACCGTTGACGAGGTCAATGGGCGATGAGCATCTAGTCTCCTTTTCTTCTCCAAGATCCTATCGTGCACTCTGCTGTCCAGATAGTTCACTCGGCACACCCGATACGCTTTGATATCGGATTGAGCTTACCGATACAAAAACGTATCGGATTGGTACACTGGATCAGAAAGATCCTGCGTTAGTAGCCGATTCTCCATGATTTGTGGCTTCAAACCTGAAGTCATTCTCCAGTCATTGGAAACATGGTCAGTTTTGCTCAACGTTTCGGCACCTTCTGCAAAGGCTCAGAACGACTCGTGATCTATGCGGTAACTCTATCCTTCTGCAGGGAAAGCGGATCTGCTTGTCTACCGTATTGTTCTGACGGGCGCGCGGGGATCCTTATCTCGGTCGACCTCCTCATAGCGAGCGGTTGCGGTTTTCGTGACTGAGGACGAGAAGGGAAGTGGGGACATGCGAAGGGAGAAACTGTCAGGTGTCTCCCGGTCGAGCGGAGGAGTTCGGGGGTTCGAATCCCCCCTCCCGCACTAGGAATAGACTGAGCCTTCGGCCCGTGGCGACTCTGTCCTCTGAACCTACTCTACCGCGGGCGTTTAGAGCGGATGGAATAGCCCCTAAGACCTAGATCTGCTGCTCGTATGGGCACCAGTCCGAGGCTCGCTCTGCCTATTTTCGTCGTCCTAGAGCGTAGACTGCACCTGCGATTATGACGATCAGCACGACCGCCACAATTGCCAGCATCTCAGTCGGAAATCCTCCACCCGTAGGAGGAGGCTGTGTCGTTGTTGTGGTTTCAGGTTCGACCACGACGGTTGTTGTTGCTGGCTGAGCGGTTGTCTGGGTTGTTGGTGGGAGATCAGTTGTTGCAGGGACGGCGGAGGATTCAGTTGTGCTGGTCTGGCCTTGCGTGGTCACTGATGGACCAACGATCTCAATGCTCTGTGAGAAGTTAGGCATGATGGATATTCTGAGGCTGGAGCCGCGATCTCCGCTTGAACAGGCCGAACAACAAACCCACCGCGCTTCCTATCAGGATGGATTCGATGGGGAATCCTGGGACACCGCCGCCTGTTCCGATGGAGGCTGGAGAGCTCTTTACTCCCTGCGCGTCGGCCCTAAACATGAACATCCCACCGCCAGGTAACTTCCATGAATAGCTGAAAGTTCCATCTGCCCCGCTTACGATTCGTGATATCTCTTGATAGTTGGCACCCTGATTATTGCTGTACTCGAGCGTCACATTGACCGGCCCATTTGGTGCAGGATAGATTGATCCTGTGAGGATTGCTGTGGGAGGATCCGTGGAGGAATCGAGGCGAACATTCAGGGAGACAGACGTGTACGGCTGTAACGGTGGATTCGTCATTGAGCCGGCGTTCTGATAGTACCATTGAATCGTTTGATCGAATATGAGTGTGTATGAGCCCGCGCCTACCGGAGTCATCTCATACTGCTGAGTCAGCGGATTATGCACCCAGTAAGTCCAATACAGGTTAGCTGATGGATTCTGGCTTACACCGTTTATGCCGGTGACGAATGCGCCTGGAAGGCCCGGGCCTGGAAAGCCAGGAAAATTCATGAACTCCACCGTTGCGACTCTCATGGTCGCGTTCAGCAGAAACTCGCCCGAAGGCACGACGGTTCCGTTGTGCCATTCAACCGCCCCGCTTCCATAATTTATTCCGATGTTCACGGTGACTGTTGCTTCCTGCTGAAGTGTGATCGCATGGACAGGGTTGAGAGAACCAACCGCTCCTACGAGAACTAATACGACGACCAGGCACACCGAGACTGGAACCGCCTTCATTCTTCCACCTGAGGGAGACTAGGTTAATTAACCTACATCCCTATATGCCTTCCGAGCGGTCGCGAAGCACTCATTGAAGCCCAACGCTAGCGCAACGTTCGCTCGTAATCTGACTCTGATGGCATCGCTGACCGGCCTGAACGTAGCAGCAAGAATTGCACTGGCAGGCGGACCGCCCAACGCGAAGCCTGTCGCATTTCTATGCATCACCGCAGGCATCATCGGAGGACCAGTAACGGGACTTGTCGTCGGCGCACTCTCGATCTTCATAAGCGATTTGTACTTCGGAGGCGGATTCTGGACCATCATCGACGCCGCGTCAATGGGAGCGATAGCGTTCCTCGCCGGACTCCTATGGAACAGACGAGCGAGAATAGCTAGAGCCGAGCTTGTGGTGGGAGGATTCCTACTAACGGCAGTCTATGACGTGGCGACGTCTGTGACTTCAGCTTGGATGTTCGGTTACAGCTGGTGGGTCTCGATATTGCTGCTCTATGTGCCGTTCCTTACTGGGTTTGGTGTTCTGTATCCTTTCGGATTCGTACACGAACTCACTACAGCTGTTCTAATGGGGACCATCGGGCCTACCCTGATCAGCCGGGTCAAAGTGCTAATCGGTCAGAAGAGAGAGGCACCGAGACACACGACGTCAGAGCAGATGGTGTCAGTGGCGTGACACCCAATCATTCAAGTGCCCTGTGCTTTCCCGTGCAGCTCGCACAATGCTCGGAATCTCAGTCCAAGAAGTCACCCTACGTATGACCGAGGGCATGCTCGCGTCGCGGTTCCATGGCCGCGTGTACAGTATCCCGAGCGCTATCGACTTGGAAGCGATCAACTCCATCAGCCTCGGAGAGTCATCCACAAACACATCATAGTCCAGCCGAATCTTTGCCTCGGTCGAGTCGGTGCGCACGAACCTATCATACGGTACGGAATGTGCCTTCAACCACTCCTTGGCCGCGGTTATGGTTCGGGCGCTTCGCCCAGTGACGATGTCCGCCGCTCCGAATTCACGCAGAAGTCCAACCTGTTCTCCGACGCCTTCCTCTGTGGGAGGCATTCGTTCCCAGTTCAACCAAGCGTCATCGAGTATTCTGAAGAACTCATCACGTGGGATCTTGACGATCTTCCAAACATCCCACGCTCGAATATCCTCAATTGACAGAGACCGATTGTACCGTTCATTGTACAGTTCACACCAAGCGATCATCGCCTCTGCGAGAACACCGTCAAGATCAACGGCTATCTTCAAAACGAACCCTCAACCATCTTGCATTTCGGTAGTCATCCTAGGGGTTCAGTGAGATGCGCCGGGGGTAAGTCCTATACTGAAGGTCAAGCGCCCTAGCTTACGGTTTCTTTCGAACGACTCTCCACTCTCTCACTACTTCGCAGACTGCAGGGTACCCTTCAATATCCACCATAATGGCCCGGTGATTGTGCGTATAATGGATGAGGCGTGGTTTGGATGTCTTTCGCCCAATGCACCGCAGCCGCTCTCCCGCAAGTCTGCTAGGTTGTTGGTTTGACACGCTTTTCACTCCACAGTTCCTCCAAGATGCTGTTCACAAGCGTCAGGTCAAGACGGAGCAAGTCCGCCATCTCCGAGGACCATGCCCTATCATTCCTCTCCAAGTACTCGAGAATCTCCTTGCGGGCTTTGCCTCTAGACACTTCACGGATCTTCATGACTTCTGCTCCTCGCAGTTGGTCTGCGTAGTTTCTGATGGCTTCTCTGATGGCTTCAGATTTTGAACTGTGCAGCTTCTCAACTATCGTGTCAAGCGCTTCGAGTTCTTCTTCGTCGAGTTGGACGGGATAGACATAGCGCTTGATTTGCTTCGTGGTCGCCAAATTGCGTCGGTTCTATACAGGCACATAAACCTGCATAAATAGGTGATGACATGGCTGGGCTTCTCGTGGCCTTTGACCTACCCGGCCTAGGTGTTGGCTATCTCTTGGTAAAGCTTCACTCTAGGGCATTAATAGCTCGTCTAAAGAAACAAAGGCTTTCTTGTCTTTGAGACGTTCATACTGCTTCTCCATCAATCCCTCGCATTCAGCGAGGGACATCAGCCGCCTCAAGATCTGATCGCAGGTTTCGCCCCTCTTCCCGAAGGATCGCAAATGTTCTCTAGTCTCCCTCGCCACCGGGATAGGCGTAATTCCCATGAACCATTCGCCCCAGGTGAAGGTACGAGTGGTTTATGGCTATTAATAACGGCGCTTCGCTCGGGACAAGGACACCTCGTTGCGCCTGCTAGCCCAGTTCCGTGCTTCCCTGAAAGGTCGACCACTGCTACGGCATCAGACACATTCCTTCGCTGTCAAGAAACACATGCTCCGCGATCCTCTTCACATCAGTTGAAGAAATCAGGGATCCTGGCTGAAGGCTCTGGCTCCGGGGGTGAGCGCTGCACTCAAGCTTCAACACAATTCCATTGTAGGCCCGTGTCAAGCACTCATGCCGGTTTTCGCGACAAGCAGATCTCTATCGGGCATGGAGTTCAGTGAGAATGCCAACTCTTGAAGCCTATCCTGGAATCCTCGCTTCGAGACCCTGAGCAGCATTCTCGCAGTCTCCTCACTTGGCTCCACAAGTAATGAACGATTCCCTTTTCGGAATCTCGCTCGCATATGAGATGCGTTCTTGACTCGCAAGTTTCCCTTGCCAAGGGTGCAACCGCTGGAGACTTGGATGCCGTCAAGCATGCATGATTCCGGTGGGGACCGTTTTGTCCAAACTGTGGCAGATAGGTCATGAGGTCTGCGAGGCTGCAATACTCGATTGGCAACAAGGCCCATCCGGAGCCCCAGAACCAGGTACGGGCCCAGGTGGCCGTGGAAACGTGTCGCTGACTTGAGGAGGCTGCTCTTGAGATTCATAGTCCTCTTCATGGTTGTGCACTCGTGGGCTTGGGAAATACCATTTCCCTGAGGTGGAAGTGACTCTGCAGAACGTCGACCACCAGGGCACAGACGACATCTTCGATCGTTAGCAGGGCAAGAATTGTTTGCATCGCGAGGGCTGGAACATTAAAGATGAAGGTCCCGGTTAGGTAGATCCAAGGTGCTTGAATCAGGGCCCAAGCTGCAATCCCAGCCAGTGCTGGCCTCAGTTTGCGTGCAAATAGCCCTGTGAATAGGCCCAGCAGCCCGTTTCCTATCAGTATTGTCGGGTCGGATCTTAGCATGGCCATGTAGGCACCGCCTATGGCTCCTGTCACTAGTCCTGATAGGGGTCCCCCGACGATGCCGGCAAGCATTATCGCGACCTGAAAGAAATGAATCCGCGCCCCAGCTAGGAAGGGCACGGCCAATGCGCCAAGCGCCACCGCAAGCGCGCTCATGACCGCAGTGAAGCCTACGAGTCGACTCGAGAGTCTCATAGTAATACCAGGCAACAGATTCGTAATACCGCTTGTATTAAAGGAACTCGGAACATTAATACTGGTCGGCACCCGATGGTAAATAGAGAATCAACTTTGAGCATTGCCAGAAGGGTGATGGATCATCGATGGGGAAGGTAGAAAGGACCAGTTTCTCCGTGTCGCCCGCGGTACTGAAGCGGTTTGATGACGTCATCAGCAAGATAGGTTACGAGGACAGATCGCGAGCGCTCCAGATTGCAATGACGAACTTCATTACAGAATATACGTGGGCAACAGAGAAGGGAAGAGCGGGCGTAGGTGCCATATTATTCACTTACAGCCATCGACCCCACGGATTGCAGGAAGCGTTAGTCGATATTCAACACCGGTATCGGGACGTAGTAGACTCCACGACTCATGTTCATCTTGACGAGTCAAGGTGTCTGGAGATCGTCTCCGTCAGAGGCCAAACAGCAAGAATCCAAGAGCTCGCAAAGAGACTCATGAAGACACGTGGCGTCACCCAGCTCAAATTGTCCATGGTAGATGTCTAGCGTGGGAATGGACGCGAGGATCGTTCGTTACGTAGTTGAGGCAGACGACCACAGCTCGAAACGCCTCAAAACGCAACGATTTTGTGGGCTCACATCCCTGCTTTTGCATCATCAATCGTTGATGAAGTATCCCTGCACCCAGAGGACCGGTTGTTGCGGGAGCTAGGGCGCCAAGTCAGGACATAAGGTGCCTCTTATTCCGCGACCCAGGCCAGCTTGAGCTCACACTCGACCTTCAACGAAGATCGAAGCGCGTATTCTCTCGCGCGAGATTCCACGGACACTAGAGCTAGAGCGCGTATCAGACTAGATGCAGGAAGCTCGCAAGGACACAGCTCTGACAGTAAGCAGTCTGGTGACCGAAGGCTAGCTTGAAACTCGCGTCTAAGACTCAATCAAGCAAACTGCCAGCTGAACAACGGACGGGATTGAGCTGAAGCTAAGCTCAGAATCAGTTCGATACGATCGGTGAAGTAGAGCCAGCGTCTGGGGACGCTTGGCCGCAACTTGCCTTTCGTTTCCTTACTGCACGCATCAGTAGTAGCGATTCGTGGATGCATCCTCGGAAAGACGATAAGACATCGTCAACGAAAGGTTTAGAGTCAAGAAGCAGGATGCGGATGCATGGGTGGGTCCCTGATGGGTGCCCAGACGTATCATGTCGTACTGAAAGAGGATGAGGATGGATGGTACGCGGTACAATGCGTCGAGCTTCCTGGCGCCATTAGCCAAGGGCGGACGAAGGAAGAAGCGCTGGCCAACATCAAAGACGCCATCAACTACTCCTTGAGCATCTCGCCAACAAGATTCGTGAAAAAAACGATGGAATAGGCGGGATCCGTGATCCCGCCCTAGTCTTTCTATTCGATCCGTATTTCTTTCCCGCGCGGTCGCGGTTTCGTCTTTCGTAGCACTACCTCGAGTGCACCGTTGTTGTAGGTTGCCTTCGATGTATCGGGATCCACGACGGCGGGTAGTTGGACCTCTTTTTGGTACTTGCGCGAAGGAGTGTTCACTGAGATTGTCAGTAGGTCTTCTGCGCATTTCATCTGGATGTCTTTCTTCTCCACTCCCGGTAGCTCTGCTACTACTCTGACGTTCTCTGTGTCTTCCACGATGTCAACAAGTGGTTCTCGTGTTTCGCTTGGTTCAAGTTTCGCTTCTGGGAGGCCGAACATGCCGCGTCTGTGTGATGGTTTCACGTTGCCGAATTCGCGAACGACGGGCTTTCCGTCTGGACCCATCGTCATTGAGTGGCCGTATATGTAGGGGCCGAATTGGCGGACTGTGCTTCCATCGGGAAGCTTCTTCTCAGTCCATGCATCCTTTGGCAGGTCTCTAGTCATATCCTTGAACATGCGCTCGAACATCTCATCGAACTGTTCGAACAACCTCTCCGGCATGAAGAACGGTGATGCGCCGCGTCTCTTTCTTGAGAAGGGCCATTCTGGGAATTCGTCCCAATCTGACATGTCTATCATTCACCTCCTCTCGATTCGTCGGTTTCCCTTTCCATGACTCGCCTCACACGCTCCAAGAACGCCAAATACTCACCGAGCAGGTCTGATCCAAACTGGGTCAGTCGGTAGCTTTCGTCCTCCGCCTCGTCGATGATTCCTCTCTCGAGGAAATTCGCGAGGTTCTCGTAGAGCAGTTTCGGATTGATGACTCGTCTGTAGTCTCGTTTTCTGAATCCTCGTTCCATAAGCGGAGTGAGCATTCGGACTCTTGTCTGGTTGGCGAATACTTCGACCATTTCCATTACTTGTCGGAATGTTGCGTCGATCTGTTCGTCGAGCCAGGGAACGCGAGCCACGTCCAGTTTCCTGTATTCCGTGTTCGCCCAGGGAAGGCCCGTCAGGCTGGCTGAGAACGGGTATAGGAGGATGGCTCGAGCGTTGGTCGCTTTCTCGACGACTCCAAGCTTCTTGATGAGTTCATCGGTTGGTGGAGATGTCTCACAGAACGCGAGTGTTAGGTCGTCGCTGGTGACTCCGCAGATGTCCGCGGTGATCTTTGTCTGGGACCCTTCAGGGCCTCCTTCGGTTCTTAGTGGGACTTCATTGTAGACGTGTTCGTTTCCTCGCTCGAAGAGGATTTTGGCAGCGTGGAACCTCTCGGCAAGGTGGAGCTCGGATTCGTTCTCGCTCTTTCCGAATCTCCTTCGAAACGCACAGTAGTCGATGATATCCCGTGGTCTGATCTCGGAAGGCGCTGCCGTGTCGAAGGCGAGCCTCATGGGATATCGAGCGTTACCAGAAGTAACATGTCGAATATAAACGTTACCAATGGTAACGGTCAGGCTCGTCGGAACACCCTACTCGCGCAACCCAAGCAATCTGAACGCCTCAGGGAAGAGCGAGGGATCCTGATGGGGCAGGTACATTGACGCCGCATACTCCCTCGAGAAGTTCGCATCGGCGCCAAGCTCGATGTACTTGACCTGCTCACCGATTCTCTTCGCCTCGTTCCTCGCTTCCAGCGAGCTTAGACACATCTTGGCGCCCGCGATAGCCGTGTTCCCGACAAACCGGATGATCTGCGTCGGAACCTCGGGGATCAGCCCCAGGAGCTTCGCGTTCGCAGGGTTCACGTAATTCCCGAAACTGCCAGCAATGTAGATGCGCTTCATGTCGGAAGCCCTGACGCCGGCATGCCGCATGAGAATTGTGCATCCTGCATGAATCGCAGCCTTGGCGAGTTGAACCTCGCCTATGTCTCTCTGGGTGACCATGACCGGATCGCCTGTGGATGTCTCCTCCGCCTGCGCTAAGACGAACGCGCGATCACCAGCGACTTCGGTGAGGCACCTAGTGTCGATCTTCTGGAAGCGCCCTTTCGAGTCAATCACGCGACACCTCAACAACTCAGCGACTGTGTCCAACATTCCTGAACCACAGATGCCGACCGGCTTCTCGCCACCGACCGTCTCGTATTCGACATTCAATGTCGTTGAGTCGATTCGAACTCGTTCAATCGCTCCGTAGACAGCCTTCATTCCTTGTCTGATGTGGGCGCCCTCAAAGGCGGGACCCGAGGCACATGAACATGAGACGATACCGTTCCTATTGCCCACGAACAATTCCGTATTCGTCCCAATGTCCAGCAATAGTGAGAGTTCGTCTGATTCGCGCATTCCTGATGCAAGGACGTCTGCGACTGCGTCTGCACCAACATAGCCGGCCACAAGCGGGGGCATGTGAACGTTGGCGTGTGGATGAGCGAGGATCCCGACATCCTTTGCATGCAGGTCAAGAGGTGCCTTCACCGCCGGCACATACGGTGAAAGTGCAAGGTGTCGTGACTCTATGCCGAGGAGAAAATGGTGCATCGCAGTATTCCCGACGATAACCAACTCGTAGACTTGGCTTGGCGTGATTCCGGCGTCCGCGCATGATCGTTCGAGTAACTGATTGATCGCAGACAGGACGCTCGATTTGAGCTGAAGTGAATTCTCGTGGGCTTTCATCGCATATGACATGCGGGACATTATGTCCTCGCCGTAGACGAGTTGAGGGTTCTCCACAAACAACGTGCTGAGAGTCTTGCCCGTCGAGAGATCAACGAGAACACCAACCAGCTTTGACGTGCCAATATCTACGGCACATCCGTAGAGCTGAGAGGTAGTGTCTCCGCGTTCAATCGCACACACCTGGCCTGGAGTTGGAAGAACGGCCGTGACATCCCATTCGCATTCCCGAAGAAGCCTCGGAAGAATAGGCAGAAGATCAGGATCAATGCGAAGATCCGGAAGATCCCCGCTGCGTCGTAGTGCTTGGATGAGACGCTCCGAGTCGGGGAGAACATCAGAAAGCGTCGGTCCGGCAATTCTGACGTGCGCTTTCTTGACGCTCGGGTTGAGACGCGTCTCACGCTCAAGACCGGTTGATTGAACCTGCCTGATTCTGAGGCCGGTCTCTTCCGGAATCCTGACGACAAGATCCTCTTTCACGCTGATTTGGCAGGCGAGCCTGTATCCCTGTCGAACTTCGCGCTCGGTGAGGAGATCATGCTCAGAGTACGTGAGGTCACCTAGACTCTCGCCATGCTCAGCGACTACAACGCGGCACTTTCCGCAGGTTCCGTCACCGTTACAGTCCGAACGAATGAAGACACCAGAGGAATTTGCGAGGAGGCGAAGGTTCTCGCCAGGCTGGGCTTTGACGATTCGCCCTTCAGGTTCGAATCTGATCGCTACCAGTGCCGTTCCCTCGCTCGCTGATTGACACGGTTGCCAAGACGGAGAGACGCGGAGCCCCTAGCCTTGCAGTGTGAGATTAAGACTCCGTCGAGAACGGAACCAGCTTCGGAATCGCCTTCACGCCTGTACCTTCGTCGTTAGCCCTGTTCCAGCTCAACTGGGGTCGGGGGTCGCCGCCGGACGCGTCTCTTTAGGCGGGTTGTTGTCGCATGACTTATTCCTGTCTATTTGGAGGGTCAAAGGCGCGACCTGAAGGCATGTGCTTGAATCTGCACCCAATTTCTCCCCTTCGGAAGATTTCGGCTTCTCAGAATGCGAGTGAAATAGGCGGAAGGGAGGATTGGACGCGTGGCCAGGGCAAGAAGAGACCTGAAACTGACCAATGAGGCAAGAGCTATTCTCGGTGTCGTGGCGGTGAGTATTATGGCCACCACGTTTGAGCTGGGATTTGGCAGAACGGAGCATACTGAGCCCTTTCCTGTGAGTATTTCTACGCAAACCGCACAAATAATGCGCTCAATGCTTTAATAGTACAGAAAACGCACAAATTATCCAAACAGGGAGAAGCGTGAGGTTTGAGCCTATACACTGAGGAGAAGGCCCCGCAGGAAGAAGAACGACGACTCGTGGCTCTGACCGAGGCTGGCGTCGCCTCGCAGAAGGCCCAACCGCCGACAGGTAGACCCGAGCAAGAAGCACAAGCCGTCAAGCGGGTACAGATTGAACCTCAGCTCCTCATCGATCTCCACAGGTCGGAAGCGATCTACGAGGAAGCCAAGAAGATTCTCCCGTCCGGTGCCTCATCAAACGTCAGAATTCACGCACACGAACCCTTCCCAGTCATCTTCTCACGAGGAAAAGGTTCGAGAGTCTGGGATGTCGATGGAAACGAATACGTCGACTACCTGCTCGCCTACGGGCCGCTCATCCTCGGCCACTGTCACCCAACCGTCATCAACGCCATCAGAGAACAGATCCAGAAAGGAACAATGCTCGGAACCACCACCGAACTCGAGATCGAGGTAGCGAAGAAGGTCGTGAGCATGGTCCCCGCGGCAGAGATGGTCAGCTTCAGCAACACTGGCACCGAGGCCACCATGGAAGCGGTAAGGATCGCACGCGCGTTCACAGGCCGTGACAAGATCCTCAAGTTTGAAGGGCACTATCACGGCCACCACGACTACGTCCTCTTCAGCGTGGAATCTCCATCCACCGTTGCTGGGCTCGAATCGGCGCCGACGAAGCTTCCGTTCTATCCGGGCATACCGGAGGAGATCGCACATACCGTCATCGTGGCACCGTGGAACAACCTCTCTGCACTTGAGAGGACGCTGAAGAAGTACGCGAGCGACATCGCCGCAGTCATCATGGAACCTGTTATGGGAAGCTCCGGTGTGATTCCACCAGTCGACGGATACCTCAAAGGTGTCCGCGAGCTGACACAGAAGTCCGATGTCTTGCTCATCTTCGACGAGATACTGACAGGTTTCCGAATCGCGAAGGGCGGCGCTCAAGAGCACTATGGAGTCACAGCAGACCTTGCCTGCTTCGCAAAGGCGCTTGGAAACGGAATCCCAATTGCAGCGATCACAGGTCGAAAAGACGTGATGGGAATGATAGGCCCAGGAAAGATAGGCTACGGAGGAACCTACAACGCGAATCCACTAAGCCTAGCCGTCTGCAACGCAACCCTGGACGTCCTGTCGAAGAACGATGGAGAAGCCTTCGCTCACATGAACTCAACCACCAAGAAACTCATGGACGGACTCCAGCAAGCATGCGAGAAGACCGGACACGACTCAATAGTTCAAGGAGTCGGCCCAATGTTCCAGCTCTACTTCACGAGGCTGAAGAAGATCAGCAACTACAGGCAGAGCCTACAATGTGACTTGGAGAAGTTCAAAGACTTCCAAGAGATGATGCTCGAGAGAGGCGTATACTTCCACCCAGACGGCACGGAGAGATTCATGGTCTCAGCCGTACATACGACAGAAGACGTCGAGAAGACGATTGCAGCTGCCGAAGATTGTCTCAGCAAGCTGCCAAAGAGATACTACCGATCCCGCTCCTCAAGGTAGGACAATCTCAGTATACAGTGATAAACTGCTGAAGACTAGCAGAGCTCAGCCCGAGATCTCATCCGGTTCTCTGAACTGAGTTTCAGGTTCTCTCGACTGTGGGTTCCGCCGAAGTATATGTTGAATATCCAATCCCAGTTGCCAGAGAGTGCCTGCCAGTAGAATCTCGCGAACCCCTTCTTCACCACGTAACGTATTCGTGTGGGCTGAATCTCTTTGACTAGCATGTTATAAGAGCCGATGACGAAGGCTGCTGCCCCTGAGCCCATCTCGAACGGGCAATGAATATGCCCATTGTACTTGTAGAGCTCGTTCTTCTGACGAACCGATGAAGCGATGTTGCTAGCGGCAACAATGGATTCAAGGTGCGCCGCGACGCCTGTCTTTGAGAGTGGGATGTTTGTGGCGTCTCCGACCGCATATGCATTCTCGTAGCCTACGATTCGCATCGTGTTCTTGTCGGTCGGTATCCATCCGCCTGCGTCTCCGATTCCAGATTTGATCACGACGTCTGCGCCTCGGTGTGGCGGAACCATCAGGAGCAGATCATATGATTGTGATTCGCCTTCGAGTGAGTAGATCGCTCGCTTGGCTGGGTCCACCGATTCCACGTTCAAGAAGGTGACGACCTCAATGCCGCGTTTCTGGAATCGCGGCCCAACGATTCTGGACATCGGCTCTGCAGGGTACGGACGCGGGTAGGACGTCACCAGGTTGCTCTAGACCGACCCATAGGGGAAAACCGCACCGTCGAAAACAAGACAAGCGCGACTCAAGCAGGCATCGACGAACAAATCTGTTCGCAGATCGGGCCTGGCGAAACGTTAATACTTTGTCGAATCTGAACTAGCGACGGTGCCGAAATAGATGCCTGTTGAAGTCCACGAGGAAGAGATACCTTTCTTTGCAGAAGTGATCGCTGGCGGACGAATAACCATCCCTGAAGAGATCAGGAAGATCTTCGAAGTTCGGGACGGCGACCACGTCTTCTGCAGGATCAAAGTAGTCAGAAAAGAAGGCACGACTGTCAACTCTAAGCAGACGAAAGCCCCGTGAATGGTGCCCGCTTTTCCGTACGGATCTAGTTCATGGGTCTGTGCCTTCACGATTTCGTGTGGTCGGTGAAGGAAGACTGGTTCGTCTTGCTACGTCTGCTGACGAGCACGGCTATTGCTCCGAGTATGACGAACATGAGTGCAATGCCTGCTATGATCACAGGGACGGTCTCAATGTAGAAAGCCGCAATTGTGATGTGCCCACTCGCGACCTCCGGTGTAGAGTAGAGCACGCCTTCCGCGAGATCCAAGTGGTTGAGCGCTTCCTCTCTGAAGGGGAGAAACGGACCATACCATGCAGCTCTTGCCCGCAACTCCGCGATCCGAGCACTGAGGCTTGTTATGTCGAGAAGGTCGAATCCCCACTCATTGAACTGCGGAAACAGATTCACCTTCGCTGCAAGCCCCAATTCATGAACTGCAACATTGGTGGATCTCAGTCCTCTCTTGAGCGCGTGGAGGCCTCTGAAGAAATCCTTGCACAGTGTGAGCCCTCTGTATTCGTTCCCAAGAGTCTTGAAGACGTGGTAGCTCGCCGCGTAGTACTGGAATAGCGAAGTGACTGCTACTCCAGGTGTCCAGTACTGGATCATGCCGTACTTGCCGTTGAGTTCGGCTGCGGAGGCCTCAAGGTCCTTGTCAGTGGAGGCAGTATCATAGTCGAGCGGTTTTCCAAGCTGGATTGCGACGTAGTTGGCTAGGCCTTCGTGAATCCATAGAAGGTCAGGGGAGATTCCTACTTTCGCCTCGTACTGGTGAGTCAGTTCGTGTATCGCGATCGTCTCCACTATGCCAGACGATGCGCGGAAGTAGAAGAGGTTCAGGTAGATGGCTCCCACTTGGAAAGTGGTGGGGTCCATGGGAGTGTAG
>JBAVVE010000132.1:0-1816 GCA_049697135.1 Bathyarchaeia archaeon
AGAAATAGTCTACAGGAATTGATCCGGCCTATGACTTGATGTAGTGCCCGCCACAAGACGCACGTGAGAAGGTCACACGCCCCCTCGTTTTTCACCACACGTTCAGGTACTTCTGTCGCGTCTACTTGCCGCAGAACCTTCTCGTGTCGGGTCGCATCAACAGATACAGTACTATTGCGTCTATCACGACGCCAACGATGCCAGTCGGCAGAGTGACCAGATCCATTATGATGCCTATGATGAATATGATTAGGGCTAAGATCCACGCCCAACCCCTACCTACCCACAGCCCCCAAGCCACGACAAGCCCGATCACACCCACCAAGACATAGTATGTGGGAAGTATCTGGCTGAGCAGTTCCTGCATGAAGTAGCCTTCGTAGGCGCCGCCGGTCAGCATCATGACCCCAGCTAGTATAGGTATAATGCTGGCGATAACCACTATCAGGACGAGTATCTTCACTACCTTCGGTCGTTTCTTCTCAGACATCTCAACCTCATCTCCGCCAAACAAGGAGCACGACCGTCTGGCTATTTCACACTTGTCATCGGACGTTCGGCTTCAGGAGAAACCAAATGACCAATCGCGTTGTCCTCTCAGAATGTTGGGATTGCCCTACCAACCGGCAGGATCATCCTAATCTTGAAGAAACACATCATGACTGCCCGTGCGTGGTTTATTGACCGAGGACGAGGAGGGAAGCTTGCCCCCTGACAATCATCCTGTGTCCGCGGAGCCAAGCACAACAGGTACGGTGGGTTCGAATCCCACTCCCCCGCACCATTTTGCTGGTAAATATAAATAGCCGATATTGTGGGCTGAGGCTCATCGGGTGGTCGTGAACGATTCTCGGCATTGTTCTGAGCAGAAAACGTACCTTTTGGATAGAATGGGTTTCTCGATTTTCTTACCGCAGTTCGAACAATACTTCATATGAGTTCCGTTCACTACTTCGCCCAACGATGCGCATACCGACTACTTGTTTTCCTCGTCGCTCATATGCCTTGGCACCGTGTCTGCTTGTGGAAAAAACTGGAGGGGTTCTCTCCGTTGTGTGGGGAGAGGTCTACTGTCGTCGCTAGGCTGATTTTGTCACCGTGATCTCGATCGTTGAGACGTTTCGTACTTGTCCTTCCTCGCCCAGTTGCTCGGTTGCGATGGTGATGTTCTTCACGTGAAGCTTGCCTTCGAAGAATCGTCTTCTGCACACCTCGACGACGTCAACGGCTGCTGATATGGCTCGCCCTCTCGCTTTGATTGAAACTTCATTGCTGCCGCTGGTGAATTGCATCATGAGTGCTGTAACATACGCCATGATAGGCTTCTTTCCAATGAATACGGTGTTGGAGGGGATTCCGCTCTGCCGGGTAGGCGGGGGCGGCGTCTCGACTTTTTGTTGTTCTGTCATGTTCTACTCACCACTCTGTGCTTCTGTTACACGTTGGATGGGACGGTGGATTCGAATCCGCTGCGTACGTCCATGGATAGTGCTGCCGTCCACTTAAGTGTCCTATGTTTGGTTCACATGCCACTCACGTGCCTCTCCGTGAGTGTTCGGTCTTCTCAAGGGTCTATTTTCCGGCGCGATGGGTTCGCGTGGGTGAGGTTGTGAGTTGCATCTTCTCAGGGCGACCTTACTGCATTGATCGGTTCTCTACGACTTGCAGTCTGCCCTTTCTGCCAAGGCTAACTTGCAGTTCGCCCCTGAAGGTTCTTACCCGTCCATTATTGATCTGAACTGTGTCTCCGATCGAGACTCTGTCTATTTCGGCGTTCCAGAGTGCCATCCTCATGGACCCGGTGCCATCAGAGATT
>JBAVVE010000133.1:0-4683 GCA_049697135.1 Bathyarchaeia archaeon
GGCTAATCGTTCCTCTACGTCCAGATAGGCGCTAGGATCATCCAGAAGGTACACTTGGGAATCCTTGGCCAAACAGGCGATGATCGCAACTCTCTGCAACTCGCCCCCGCTCAGTTCCGCGACGTTCCTGTCGACTAGCTTTGCAATTCCCAGCGGCCTCAGGAATTGGTTCGCGAATGTCTCAGTTTCGTATGCTGAGCCCGCTATCGATTGGAACAGGGACGCAACTGTTCCTTCGTATTTTCCCGAAATGTACTGTGGCTTGTAGCTGACAGTCAGACCTTTCCAAGCCAGTTCGGTTCCATCATCTGATTCATCGATGCCTGCTAGGAGTTTGATGAAGGTGGTCTTGCCGATGCCATTGGGTCCAAGGATGCCCACGACCTCACCTATGCCTGCGGACCCAGGGTTCACCGTTAGGCTGAACTGCTTGAATGTCTTTTCCATCTTCGGCCACTCAAGTTGCCAGCTGTCGACTGGGGCGAAATCGCGAGGGGGTTTCACATGGAACCTGATCGGTTCATCGCGGAACCTCATGTTCTCGTCGGGCACAAAGCCGTCAAGATAGATGTTGATGCCAACCCGAACACCGTGGACGTGAGAAACGATCCCGTAGACACCCGGCTCGCCATAGAGAACGCAGACTTGGTCTGAGAGGTAGTCAAGCATGGCGAGGTCGTGTTCAGCGAGAAGTACTGTCTTGCCCGCTTCGACAAGGCTTCTTATCGCGCGGGCAGCCCTTAGCCTCTGACTGACATCAAGATGACTCGAAGGTTCATCAAAGATGTACACGTCTGCGTCTCGTGATGCCGCAGCTGCGATTGCGAGTCTCTGGAGTTCTCCCCCGCTCAGTACGCTCATCTGTCTCGTTTTGATCTTCTCAAGTTGTAGCAGCTCGACGAGTGTGCGGAGTCTTCCGCTCTCGTCGACTCTGCCGAGGACGTCTGAAACTTTGCCTTTCAGGTATCCGGGAATTCGATCTATGTACTGTGGCTTGTGAACAATCTTCAGTTGTTTTGCACTAAGCTTGTCGAAGTAATCTTGGAGAATTGAACCACGATAGTTTCGAACTATATTGTGCCAGTCCGGGGGCCCCTCAAGTATTCCCAGATTCGGTACGATCTCACCCGAGAGGATCTTCAGAGCAGTCGTCTTTCCCGTTCCATTTCTGCCGACTAGTCCGGTCACAGTACCTTCTTGCGGGACAGGGAGCCTGTACAGTTTGAACGTATTCGGGCCATAGCGATAGCTGCAATCTCGCTCAAGTTCTGCGGGAAGGTTGACTATGCTGATCGCCCCGAAGGGGCATTTCTTTATGCATATGCCACATCCGGTGCACACATCCTCTACTATGACTGGTTTCTTTTCTCCCTCGATGAACTTGATCGCACATCTTCGGTTCAGGACTTCTGGACAGAACCTGTAGCATGGAATGCCGCAGTCGTCGGGCTTGCACCTTTCCTTTTCGAGCACAGCCACTCTCGTCATCGTAGATCCCTTCCAACGTGAGAACGCGAGATTGAACTAGATTTCAAGAAAACGTGAGACCGACTAGATACGGAGAGAACTAGAAAGAGTGTTGCTCGGAGATTTCCCCGTCGCTCCACTCATCTTCTTCCCAGTCCTCGTCCTCCTCTTCATCCCAGTCTTCCTCTTCCTCACCCAATTACTTGACACTCCAGAACAGCGGCCTATCTTGCGAAATGTCAGTTTCTTTTAAGCCTTTTCTATGGTATCTCTGTTACCTCTTTGTTTGGCCCAGTCGCCTGTTACCGTTCGTTTGGCGTGTGCACGGCACACTGGTAGCTTACCGGACGGTGGCTTGCTGGCTCAAATTGTCAAGCATCTTCTGCAATTGAGCATATCGTATCTGTGATTGAATGTCATCTGTCGGTTGGACTGACACTATCAAGCTTCTAACCTGTTCGTGGGAAAGCCAACGTAAGGCTTCATTGATCTTGCTTTGCACCCAGTTTGCGCTCGTCTTCTTCTGAGGCTGCCTTACGAAAGCGCGGAAGCTTCCAACGAGCGTCTTGCGGACGCGTTCTTGTGGTTCCATTTGCGTTTCTGATCTATTAAACTCGGATTGGGAAGTTAAGTGTTTGCGAGTCTATGGAACACTCATATGGACAGCATGTCAACACTTCGCTTATCTTCCCAGATTCACTTGCTTAGTTTTCCCTCTATTTTTTGCAGGGTCATTGCTATTGCGGACAGCAGAAGCAAAGACGAACGCTCGTAATGTGAGATCGCCCTATCTCCTGCCACGACTTTCCAAAGGGCATCCAACTCGCCCGTTCGGATGGCTTTCAATATAGCGGACTCAGCAGCTTCTTCCTCTTGCTTGATCAATCAGTTTCGCCTCTCTTGTTGGTTCCTTCTGTCTGAACTTGCTTTTTGAATTATCGTCAGCCATTTGTTGTTGCCTTTGACTTCGATTCCGCAAGCCTCGGCTGGAGTCTTGCCGTCTAGTGCCATGTGTGGGCGCATGTGGTTGTGGAAGATACGGTAGCCGTCAAGGATTGGTGAGTCCTCACGTTTCAGGGAACGCATGACCTTCTCTCTCGACCTTACTGTGCCATTGAAGGCTTCCATCTTCTGATTTCCCTTGTCCTTCTGCCATGCGATGTGTTCCACATGCTTCGTCACTGGTTTCCTGTGGGCGTAGAACTCACGCTTGTATGCCAAGTGGTAGGCGTGTAAGCCATCCGTGATGAGAGTGAGTGGCTTCTTGCCAGCAACCTCTTTTCCTTGTTGGAATAGGCGGCTTGCGTATTCGGGCGCTTCGCGGCTGAACTTGTCTCCCGCAACCTCTTTTGCTATCCAATACCGTGTCTCATCATCCAAGAGAGCGTAGAGATACTTCGGGTTGCCCTTGATCTTGAGCCACATCTCATCGGCTCGCCATGTGTCCGACACTTGTGGCTTGATTTGGTTGAGGTACTTTCCCATTATTTCGACATATTTCCGAATCCAGCAGTAGACGGTCTTGTGTCTGACTTCGACTCCGATCAGCCTCAGAGACTTCGCTGTGTTTCTGAGGCTCTCTCCGCTGAAGTACAGTTGCATGGCGGCTGTGATACCTTGCGGACTATGCTTCATCCGTTCGAAGCCTAGATTGATCGTGAAGTATCTGCCGCATGACTTGCAGGAGAATTTCTGGATGTCACCGTACTTGTTGTGTCGTATGCCCCATTTGATTAGGCGGTCAGATTTGCAGTAGATGCAAATGTGAACATCAATCGGCTCAATCACTCTAGGCTTAACAAGCTCTCTTAACTTTGCACTGAACTCGACAGCCCAAATGTGCTTACACTTCACCTGTCGGTAGACGAAGTCGGGGCAGGTGCAAATCCAGCCGATTGTTTCATTCATCCGCGCCTTCCTAACATCGTACATCCCACGCCCAGACTGAGAGACTACTCGGTAGAACCGCTCTCTTATGCACCTGATTTGATTGGGCTTCTCGGCAATCATCTTGCCCCGTTCCTCCCGATTGAGAAGTACTTGCATTTGCCCCGCACCCATGCAGTAATATTACTGCACAAGCCTAATATAAAACTTGCCGTAATATTACTGCATGTGGCACGATTGGTCAGAACACAGATACTAGGCAACTGGGAACGCAAAATCCTCGAAGCCTACCTCAAAGGAGAACGACTCAAAGGGTACACAGCCCTGCTTTCGCACATACGGAAGATGGGGCTGAAAGCCATCATTGAGGGTTGCGAAGCAGACTTGGTGCTCTTGAAACTCCTTCTCAAAGCTGAATCAAAGAGGTGGGGCTCTGAAAAACGTTAGTAGCACGAGCACGGCAAATGGACTCAGCATCAATGGAAAGTACAGAAAGGATTTCCAATCTTTAGTGTACCAGTGCCTCATTACTTGTATGGCACACACGTAGAGTATCAGTCCAGACAACAAGGACAATGCCATACCAAGAATCGTCCGTGAAATGTAAAGGTCGACAATCCATAGCACGGTCTGAGTTGCGATGACGCAGACCACACCGAATGTGACCATGAACGGCGGCGGGTTGATGTCACCCAAATCCTTAGCCCTAAGATATACTATCGGAACAAAAAGCGTGAAGAATCCGAGGATAGAACTGCTGCCCATAAGGAAGAGAAGAATCCATCTTTGATCGTATGCAAGGGTGATGAAGAGACGGTGATGCTCTACATAGACAGATACCGCCGCAACGGAAAAAGATAGGAATGAAACGAAGAAGTAGTCCGTGATCTTGTCGAGAGTTTGCTTTGCCTGTTTTTGCTTCTGCGTTTCGACTTCCTTCAGCAGTTGAGCCCGCAACGGGGCGTATCCAAGCCATGCAAAGAAAGCCGCAACACCGAAAAACGAAATCAAGTCGAAGAACTCTACCATTCGACCGCGTCTCCTAGAAAGCGCAGAGTACAACTCTGCACGAAATACGGAATTAGACTTTGTGTTCAATCGTCAAGGAATGTGACATTTGAATGCCTAGAGGTGGTGATCTCGGAACAGCTTGTCGAATGTCATTACCAAGGCAAGGAAAGCAGCACTACCGAATGCGAACCAAAGAGCGTGTCGGATGTTGGATTCGTCGGTCAATTGGAGGACTATCCCACTGACGACCATCATCACCAGCAATGGTGCGATGTAGTGATAGTAACTCCATGCACCATACCCCTCAGACCCTTGGTC
>JBAVVE010000134.1:0-1902 GCA_049697135.1 Bathyarchaeia archaeon
GCACCGGACAGTTCCATTTTGGATTCTCGATTCCATTGGGTGTCAGCAGCGGCAGTCACAACGTAACAGTCGCTTTCCCAGCCATCGGCGACAGATACGCTCCTTCCAATGCAACCCTACCGCTTAACATTGAGCTCCTCGAAGCTCACGTCAACTTCAGTGCTGATCGAACATCGTTGTTCTCTGGGATGAGCGTCACGATCCAAGGAACTGTGACGCTGGCCAACGGTACGGTATGGAAGTATGGGCAGGCAAAAGTGTACCTTGATGGTGCATTCTCTGCCATTGAAATGCCAAACGCCGAGGGAGTCTTCTCATCCACCATCCAACTCCCAATAGGCACGAACTTAGGCTGGCACCTGCTAGAAGTGAAATACACTCCAGATGAGCGTTCGATCAACGGCTCCGAAGCAACCGTGCCAGTCTTCGTCCTCAATACTCCCCTAATCACGATAGCATCGGGGGTAGTAGTCGCACTTCTATCATTGTCAATATACAGGGTCACCAAGAAGCGACGGCCCCCCGTCCTAGCTGCTCCAACGTTCCCCCAACTCCCTGTAGTGGAAAAGCCATTGCCGGAGGCGTATCCACCCGAAATGGGAGAGTATTCCGCGGAGGGTCTGACTTCAATGATCGAGGCCGAGCATGACCATGCGGCGAAGGTTAGACGATCATACCGCCTAGCACAGGCCATATTAGGCCAGAAACTTCACGAGGAACCCCATGAGAGCGAAACACACTGGGAGCACTTCTATCGAGTAACAAGGAAGGTGCCCAATGTTGAAGACTCGTTCAAGCGCCTCTCTGAACTCTTCGAATTGGCGGAGTACAGTCAAGCTCCGATGGGGCGAGCTCAAAGCGAGGAAGCCATGAAGCTCTTGCTGAGATTACGAGAAGAAACCGGGGGACAAAACAAACCGGAGTACGGAAACGAGTACCGAGCCTGACCATAACAGAGCGAGCGCAAGCTCCCGACTTTAGTCGTGGAGTAAGCGAGCTTAAACATGAGCGAATGCAAAGCAGGAGATGAGGTAGGGTGCAGCGAACCAACACGGTCCTACTAACGCCAACCTGTGAGCAGGATCAGCAGCTCCGCAGCCTCGCGGAAGCATCAGCGCGACTATGGAACCTGGCCAACTATGAGCGGCGGCAAGCACTCTTCAAAGGCCAGCGAGTTCCCACCTACGCGCAACAATGCAAACGCCTCAAAGACGCGGACGCATTCAAGCAGCTCGGCACATGCAAAGCCCAAGCAGTCCTCATGAAACTTAGAGAAGCATGGGGAAGCTACCATGCGTTGAAGCGTCTTGAGAGACGCGGTCAACTGCCACCGCACATAAGGCGCGTACGTCCACCACGGTACATGAAGGACCGCCAGACGCGTAGGCTCGTGGCGGAATCAATCTATGTCCGCAACGACGGATACAAGCAACAGGAAGACGTCCTCACGCTCTCGAAGGGTCTCCGTGTTCCCTTCAGAGCAGGCGACCTGTTGGTTGGCAAACAGGGTAGGCTTGAACTCCACTACGACCGACTACGCGGGAAATGGTATGGTCATATTCCAGTGAAGGTTAAGTGGCCCCGTAAGGGTCTGCCACATCAGTCGACGCTGAAACGTGCGTCCATCGACCTTGGAATATGCAACCTAACCACATGCGTAGTCGAAGGTGGCGACAAAGCCTACGTGTATTCTGGACGCGCCGTACTGAGTGATTGGCGGTACTGGACGAAACTAATCGCCTCATACGAGTCCACGTTGAAGAAGACGAACGGGCGGAATACCTCGAAGTGTCTCAGCAGGCTCTATCGGACACGCAGACGACGACTGAACAATGCAGTGAAATCAATGCTCCGAGACCTCTACGACCGTTTAGAAACGCATGGAGTCACAGACCTCATCGT
>JBAVVE010000135.1:0-25600 GCA_049697135.1 Bathyarchaeia archaeon
GTCCCTACCTTGACCTTGATCGAGTACCTGAATCCTTCCTTGACCCTTCTCTTCAGGATTTCAGATACCAATTCAGGTTCTTGGACATCACAGGTTCCGTTGATGTGGAGGCTGTCCTTGGTCCTGCCACCCAGCAACTCATAGACTGGAACATCAAGCCGCTTGCCGAGGAGATCATACAGCGCGAGATCGATCGCACACTTTGCAGCTGGATTCAATTCAATTCTCTGATCCATGTCCCTATGAATAGCCGCTATGTGCCTCGGATCTTTGCCTACCAGGAGTGGCCCCAGATACTTCTCTACGATTAGGAAGGCGGATTCAATCGTCTCTCCGGATATATGCGGTCGTGGGGCTCCTTCACCGATACCCACAAGGCCATCGTCGGAGAAAAGCTGAACTACAATGTGCTTGGCTACATCTTGCCTTGCCCTCGAAGTAGCGAAAGTCTTCTTCATCGGAATCTCTAAGCTCGAAACCAGAACCTCACGTATTCTCATGACTGCTTCCCAACCAGATCTCGAAGATCGATGCGACCACTCCCAAGTTTGCCACCGTAGTTTCCGGCGGTGATCCTCCTGACTCCTTCGACGCCCCTTGCTTTCTCAATCCCCGCTTTCATCGCCGTCTTCACATGTTCCAAGTCCAGTCCGTTGAGAATTATCTCGTAGACACAGTTCACATCGCTTCCCACTTGACTGTGTCTAACTTTGTCTGAAATGCATGGGCAGTACACGTCGTTTGTCGTGGCAACGGCATTTCCGTACGCGTGCCCGCCAACTTTGCTGCCGGAAGCTGCGACTCTCCCTGTCACATATGGGATTGCTTTGATCGCATCCAGCGCCATTTCGCTTGCCAGCAGAGCCGAACCTTGGGAATCAGCCATTATCAAGAAGTTGCCGCCTGAAACGCCCTTTCCGATACCGAACTCCTCTTCGACGTAAAAGAATCCGTCCATACGAGGGATCCTGTACATTCTTCTTCCAAAAGCATTTGTGATCTCTTCGTATCCGTCGCCGAACAATTGAATGGGGGTACTCTCTATCTTGACAGAATACTCGACTCTGTCTTCAGGAAACGCGTCAAACACCGCAGTGGTCGGAAACGGAAGTACACCCTTGCGGATTCTCGCCACAAGCCAGTATTCAAGCTCACTTCTCTTGCGATCAGCAATCTGCAACAGGTATCCTGGCCTTCCGTCGGGACTCTCGGTGGTTCGCACTTCGCGCTCGATGAACGCTTCAGACGGAGGCAGAGTTGCCGACCTGCCAAGACCTTTCGCCTCCAACGCGGATTCCGCTGCCCATCGATTCGTGGCCGCTGTGATCAATACCCTTGCAAAATAGGCCGAGAAGACTTCACAGAACGTATCGTCAACTACGACGGGGTCTTCCTTCGTGACAGCATGCGACGCTTCTTGAGTCAATAGCGTTCTCCAACTGGTTATTGAGCATGGATAGATTAATCTGTACTCACCCTCACTGCTGTCTTGACGTGGACAGATTTGCTCAAGCTCGGGAAGAGCGTCCGCGTGGTCACTGGTTCTCAACTTCACTGCAAGAATTGGCAGATCGAAGGCATCTACAGGATGCTTCACAATGTGCTAGATCCCGAAGTCGCGAAAGATCCCGAGAGACTAATTGTATACGGAGGGACAGGTCGTGCAGCTCGCAATTGGCCGTCCTTCGAGAAGATTGTCGAGACGATTCTGAAACTCGATGTGGACGAGACGATGCTGATCCAGAGTGGCAAGCCAGTCGCCGTATTCAAGACGCATGAGATGGCACCTCGAGCCCTGATTGTCAACAGTATGCTTGTGCCAAAATGGGCGACATGGGAGCACTTCTACGAGCTGGAACAGAAAGGCCTGATCATGTTTGGGCAGATGACTGCGGGATCTTGGGCGTACATCGGAACACAAGGGATCCTCCAAGGAACTTACGAGACACTAGCAGCCGCCGCCAAGCAACAGTTTGGAGGATCTCTCAAAGGCAGACTTGTCCTAAGCGCAGGCCTCGGTGAGATGGGTGGAGCGCAACCTCTCGCTGTCACAATGAACGAAGGTGTTGCACTAATCGTTGAGATCGACAAGACCGCAATAGATCGGAGATTGAAGCACAAGTATTTGGAAACGTGGACCGACAATCTGGACGAAGCCGTCAAACTCGCAACTGAAGCGAAAAAGGATGGGAGACCACTTAGCGTAGGCCTTCTCGGCAATGCGTCTGAAGTCCATCCGGAGCTTGTCAAGCGCAACATTACTCCAGACATCGTAACCGATCAGACATCAGCCCACGACCCGCTGAACGGATACTATCCTGCCGGGCTGTCGAAGGAAGAGGCCGACGAACTGAGGAAGAACGACCCATCGGAGTATCTGCGACGAGCTGGCATGAGCATGGGCGAGCAGGTTAAGGCTATGGTCAAGATGATGCAACGAAATGCGACAGTCTTCGAATACGGCAACAACATACGCCAACGGGCATTCGACAACGGCTTGAAGGACGCTTTTGCATTTCCAGGTTTTGTGCAGAAGTACATTCGACCCTTGTTCTGTGAGGGCAGAGGCCCATTTAGGTGGGCATCGCTGCTCGGTGATGCAGAAGACATCTACACGCTCGACGATGTTGTCTTGAAGGAATTCGGCCACAATCTCGAATTAGGCCGGTGGATAAGGAAGGCTCGGGCACAAGTGCAGTTTCAAGGTCTGCCAGCGCGGGTCTGCTGGCTTGGCCTAGGAGAACGGGCGAGATTCGGAAAGATCATGAATGACATGGTACGGGATGGCAAGCTTCATGGCCCGATGTGGATAGGCCGTGACCACTTGGACACGGGCAGTGTCGCGTCGCCGAGACGTGAAACGGAGGGAATGATGGATGGAAGCGATGCGGTCGCAGATTGGCCGATACTGAATGCGCTCCTGAACGCAGTCTCAGGCGCAACTTGGGTCTCAGTACATCACGGAGGAGGCGTCGGAATCGGTTATAGTATTCACGCAGGCATGTGCCTTGTTGCAGACGGTACCGAGTTAGCGGAAAGGAAGATCGTGAATGTTCTGACTACTGACCCAGGCATTGGCGTTGTCCGTCATGCTGACGCCGGATACGAGCAGGCAAAGAAGGTCGCACGTGAACAGAAACTCAAGATGCCAATGCTCGACTAGAGGCTCAAATCCAAGCGCTCGCACGGGCCTCCCCGCAAACTAAGGTCTAATGATTCACGCGCATACCAAAGGACAACTCGCGAGAGCGGCGGGGCATTAGAGAATCACTTCACTGGCTTTCGTCGGCTTGCACGGCCTTGGCAGTTCCTTGATTGCCGCACCATCCTTGTACGAGTGCGTATCTTATTAGAGGATTATCCTGCAGGAGGGCGGGACACAACGATGTCTGAGAATGGCGCATTTGTGACAGTCAACGGTTTCAAGTTGTTCTACAGAGTCTTCGGAAACGGCGAGAATGTCCTACTGTGTTTGCATGGCGGCCCAGGCGCGATGCATGACTACTTGCTGCCTCTCGGTGAACTCGGAGACGACAGAGTCAAGGTCGTATTGTACGATCAACTCGGCTGTGGCAAATCCGAAAGGCCGCGAGAGAAATCGCACTATGCCATTGAGTGTGGCGTGGAGGAGGTTGAAGGCGTACGGCAAGCACTCAAACTTGACAAGATCAACCTCTTCGGCAACTCATACGGCGGTGCCCTAGCACTACAGTACGCGCTCAAATATCAGCGGAATATCAAGAAGCTGATCATCAGCAGCGGACTTGCAAGCGTTCGAGAAACCGTCGCGGAGATGAGACGCCTGAAGACACTACTACCAAAAGAAATCCAGGACACACTTGCTGAGTATGAGGCAACGGAGGATTACCAGAACCCAGAGTATCTGAAGGCTGTTGATGTCTTCTACAGGAACTTCCTGTGTAGGCTCCCCGAATGGCCTGAAGAACTCGCACGAACCATGAACGGACTCAGTACTGACGTGTACTGGACGATGAATGGACCGAATGAGTTCACGATCACGGGAAACCTGAGGGACTGGGATATCACCGCGAGACTGCCGGAGATCCATATTCCAACCCTGGTCACAGTCGGCAGATATGATGAGGTCACTCCAAAAGTTGCTGAGACCATTCACAGAGGGATACCTGGATCAGAACTTGTTCTCTTCGAGAAAAGCGCCCACGTCGCGATGCTAGAGGAACGTGAAAGATACCTCAGTGCTGTGAGGAAATTCATTCTTTCCGATTGATCTAATGATAGCAACAGTGTGTTAAGTGGTGGGCCTGGCCGGATTCGAACCGGCGACCCATGCCGCGGGAAAGGAACGTATCCTTTGGCCCGTCACGGTGGCAAAGCGGAGTACGGTCGCTTATCAGCCGTGTGCTCCACCATGCTGAGCTACAGGCCCACCCTCAAGTGAGCTAGAACTCTTGAAGTCCGCTTAAAGACTTGCCTCTGACACACACAGTCTCTTTTCAAAGATTGCGAACTTGTCGCAGGATATTTGGCGATAGACCTAGAAACCGCTATTAGCCGGTGTACGACGTCAGTTCGGACGATGTGTTGGGCCGGTAGTTCAGCCTGGTATACTCGTCAGAGGCCGAAGAACGTCCGGTTCGCAAGGTACTCAGCCCGAGGAACCGGAAGGTCGCGGGTCCGAATCCCGCCCGGTCCACCATCGAAACGAAAACCCCCATCGCAGCCGTCAGAGCGACGCGACGCGCTACACTCACTACCGTGACCTGATCATCCATGCGCGCTTGTCCAGTCGCCGTTACAGGGCACAATTCAGCAGATAAACACAACCATCTGGCAACTCTCGAGTGGAATGCTTTCCATCCCCAATGTGGGAGCGACAAAGTGTGAAGACACGTTCCTCGTGAGATCCAATTGACTCGAGCGACTAACTAGTTTTGCGTGTGAAGGCACGCACTGATCCGAAGACGTCATTTCAAGGGAATAATGTGGTGGGGTCGGTGGGATTTGAACCCACGACCTCGCGGACTCCCGGGTTCGACTGAACCTCCCAAGCCGCGAAGCGTAGACCAGGTGAGCCCGCCACTACGCAAAGTGGCGTCTAGCCCACGACCCCGCGTGCCGATGAGAAGTCATCATGCAAATAAAAAGAGTCCGAAAGGAGAGTTCGAAGCGATCAGTTGCCTATGCTGATCGCTCCCGAGAATTGTGCAGTATGATTTCGCCAACCTGATGTCGATCATCTGAGAAGAGAAGACGCGCTTCTGATCAATCGCACGCTGTGATGGAGTGGACATCCAATGCCTAGCCTTTCGAGGTAACAAACGTTGCCAGTGTCAGGACAGTGCCCCAGAGCAAGAGCACGATGCCTACTATGGTCCAGGCCAGCCAACTTGGGATCATCATCGCGAGCCACTTCACGATCCCTGTTGCAAGAAAGATGATGCCAATAAGTGCGATCACCAAGCCTGCCATGTATAGGCCGGCCATGCGGAGTGCCCGTTTGGCAGCTCGGTCAACGTACCGGTTGAGAAAGCCGAGAGCGCGTTGAGCGATTGCCCGTACCAACGCCTCGATTATCGAGGGTTTCTCATCTTCAGGCATGGGTTCCGCCTAGTCTCTGGACCCGGAGAGAGCGATACCGAAGGCCATTCCCACCACGAAGGCAACTCCCAACGCCAACATTGGGCGCTCCACCACTGTCTTCGCGGCCTTCTGCTGAAGATCCTTCAGCTGATCACGCACTTCTGCTAGTCGTATGTCCAGATCTCTTCTAAGAACCTTGAAATCCTCTTCGATTGCTTTCACTTCTTCGGATTCTTTGTCCTTCGCCAAGTTGCCCGCCAAAGATTACGTTTGGCTTCTGTGGATAAGAACATAGCGGCTAGATCGGGGGCCTGTTCGATCGCTACTTCCTGTGACCTCGAGCAAGGCCTACTCCGAGGAGCATACCGAATGCAAAGACCAGTCCCGCAACCAGGAGCGGATCCTCTTTGATCGTCTTCCGTATCTCTTTCAGAGCAAACTTGACTTCTGGTGCTTCCATCCCGAGAATCTGCTCGATCTCATCGTCAGAGTAGTTGCCTTCTCCTGGCTTACGTGCCATGATTACCATCAGCCCTGCGCATCCGGCTGTCCTGATCACGAGATTGTATTGTTTCCTCTCATTTACATTGCGGTCAGATTTCGCTGAAGCATCAATTCGTCTAACGGTCAGTCTGTTCGATCTCGTCACTCATATATGCGAAACGTTGCCTCAATACGATCGATGAGCCACAGCAATGAAGAAGATCAGTGTTGGGTTGATCGGGTGCGGTTTCATTCACAACGTCTATCACGTGCCGGCATTCCGAGCCATCCCGGATGTGGAAGTTGTCGCTGCTTGTGCGGCCACCAAGCAGGAGGTGGAACCGTTTGCCAACAAATGGGGCATCAAGAGGCGATACTATGGAGAAGATGGAATAGAGAAGCTGTGTGCCGATCCAGATGTCGAAGTCGTGGACATAGGACTCCCTAACTTCTTGCATCTGCAGGCCACACGCGCGGCCTCTGAGAACCACAAGCATGTGATCTGCGAGAAACCTCTAGCTCGAAACGTCAAGGAAGCTGAGGAGATGCTCGCGGTTGTGAGACGATACGGGGTGGTTCATTGCTACGCCGAGAATCAGGTCTTCATGCCTCAGGTTGTGAAAGCGAAAGACTTCATCACCAAAGGTGCTCTCGGGAAGGTCTTCTGGGTGAGATCAAGAGAAGCACACTTTGGCCCACACTCCAAGTGGTTCTGGGATCCGGAACTCGCCGGCGGCGGCGTGCTTATGGACCTGGGCTGCCACAGCATCGAGGTTGCAAGGTACTTAGTCGGGAAGAAGCCCATTTCAGCATGCGCTTGGACCTCCACATTCGTCCACGACATAAGAGCCGAGGAGAACAGCGTCGTCATGGTCAACCACGAAGGCTCTGAACTCACGCAAGCGGAGAACAGTTGGGCTGCCCACGGAGGATTCGATCTAAGAATCGAAATGTACGGAAGCGAGGGAGCCATCTTTCTCGACGCGACCAAAGGAACCGGGCTTCAGATGTTCACGGTGGCCTCTGAGGAAAGGGTCGGAGAGATCGGCGAGAAAGCCGAGACGAAGAAGGGGTGGATGTTTCCCACATGGAACGAGTTGGAAGCATACGGCTTCCCGAACGAACTAAGACACTTCGTCTCCTGCATCTGTGAAGGAAAACAACCACGCGAAACATACGAAGACGGCTTGATTGTCAACAAGATCGTGGACGCTGCGTACCGCTCGGTCAAGTCACGAAAATGGGAGAGCATCTAGAGATTCAAGTCACCGAACAGAACATGCATCGGACAGTTGATCTTTCCGCGAGAAGTGTTGATATTTGAACTCGAGAGAAAGGGTCCTGCGAGCCCTTGAACGCGAGCCGGTTGATCGGATCCCCCACTGGGTGGATTTCAACTCAATCGAGTCGCAATCAAGATTCCTCGGGGAGAAGTTCTTCGAAGCAGACGCCTTGACGCAAGCGACTTTCCAAGCGAACCTCCTCCATACTGATATCATCAATCTCCCGATAGCTGGCTTCCCGGGATGTTTCGACATATTCTGCGACAGACTGCATGAAGGAGTCGATTACATTATAGCAAGGAATCCCTTCGGCGGACTACAGTATTGGCGCAAAAGACCATACTTCGCCAAGACTCTGTACAGCCCAGTGCGGACCAAAGACGATCTGAAATCGATTGAACCAATTGACCTTGCCCAGTTTGACGAGAAGATTCATGCTCTGGGTGAACTGGCGAAAGCATTGCACGAGCGCGGATACTTCATACTGGCTGAGATAAAGGGGCCTTTTGAGACTCCGTGGATGTTCCTTCGAGGACTAATCCCGTACATGAAAGACCTCGCCAGAGATCCAGAGTTCATAGCAAGTATGATTGAAGTTTCTTTCAAGCCCATGATGGATCTAGCTGAGCGAGTTGTTGATCAGTCCGTAGTGGACGGGATCTGGGTCACGGATGATCTAGGAGAACGAGCGTACCCATTCCTTAGCGTTGAGAAATACAGGAGCATCTACAAGCCATGGCACAAGCAGGTCGTTGAACGCTTGCACAAGAAGGGAGTGACAGTGTCCCTGCATTCAGATGGAAACGTGATGTCTCTTATAGGAGAATTCGTTGATGTCGGATTCGACTCTGTCGATCCTCTTGAGCCTGCTGACAACATGAAACTGTCAGAACTGAAGACAAAATATGGAGATAGGATAACACTGATGGGTGGAATAACGAGAGATATCGGCAGGATGACTCCTCGAGAAATCGACCAACACATCCAACAGGTCATCAGAGACGCAGGCCCATACGGGCTGATACTGAACTGTGGAGGAGGTCTCCCTCCGGAGATGTCGCTGGGAAGCCTCGTGCACTACATCGAGACAATAGAAAAGCTCAGACGAACCTAGACATCCTGCTCTTTCACCTGACATTGGAATGATTGAAGTCGAAGTCGGGAGCTTCTGACAATGAGTAGAGACGAGCGCACCAAGATCCTTGAAGACTTGGGTGTGAAACCAGTCATCAACGCCTGTGGAACACTCACCGCGCTTGGCGGATCCGTGATTCACGAGGACATCGTGCAAGCATGGAGAGAAGCCTCCAAGATCCACGTGGACATGACTGAACTGCACACAAAAGCGGGGAATCTCATAGCCAACCTCGTTGGAGCTGAAGCGGCCTATATCACTAACGGCACGGCTGCCAGTCTCGTCATCTCCGTAGCTGCGTGCATGACTGAAGGCGACACGGAGATGATGCTTCGACTTCCCAAGACAGAAGGCATGAGAAACGAAATTATCGTACAGAGACTCCACCGCAACACGTTTGACCATTGCATTGAACTTTCAGGAGCCAAGATAGTCGAGATCGGAGACGAGAAGAGAACAACACCTCAAGAGCTGAAAGAAGCTATTAACGAAAGCACCGCCGCAGTCGTCTATTTCGTCTTTGATCCACAAGAGGGGGTTCTGCCGTTAGACCGCGTTTTGGAAGTATCTCATGAACGCAGAATTCCTGTGATAGTCGATGCGGCAGCAGAGATACCTCCAACAGAGAACCTAGGCAGGTACCTCCAGATGGGCGCTGATCTGGTGCTGTTCTCAGGCGGAAAGGACATCGGTGCCCCCAACGATACAGGCATCATCCTTGGCCGTCGCGAACTTGTCAGAGTATGTGTGCGGCTTGGGCCACACAGTAGCGAGGTTGTGGATTCGAAGCCGAGAGGGTACATAGGGAGACCTATGAAGACAAGCAAGGAGGACATCTTTGCAGTAGTTGCTGCCATCAAGAGATACGTCCGGACTGACCATGATCAGAGATTTCGAGAATGGGAGAGAAAGATCGAGTACATGGTCTCGGAACTCTCGAAATGCAGCAGAATAGGAGCCAGGAGAGCTTCTCCAAGCAAGTTCGACCATCCAAGACCTGTGTCAATTCCGCGAGCTGAGATTGAACTGCGGGAAGGCAGGACTACAGCGGATGACCTTGTCAGGGAACTCCAGAGAAGTGATCCACCCATCTACGCATATGCCAAGGATGGACGACTTTACCTCAACCCTCAGTGCTTGCGTGATGGTGAAGAGCAGGTAATTGTCTCTAGACTGAGGAGCATCTTGGCCGAGATTCCCTGAAATCCACAGTGGAGCCACGGACAGGCATATTTATTCCTCATTGGGATCCGACTCGACTGTATCACTGCACGAGGACACGGGTAGACCATGACCACTATCGTGGAGACGACGATCCAGCTAGTCAAATTGATGGCGGTTGTCGCAATAGTCGCCTACTTGGTCACAAGAACGAATTGGTTCTTTGAAGTCTGCAACCGCAAGATCAGCATCAAGAGTGGCATTCTCATGGTGCTCATCTTCGGTGCACTCTCGATCTTCGGTAACTATAGCGGCGTAGAAATCCTTGGAGCCTTGGCTAACATTAGAGACCTGGGACCAATGATCGCCGGACTCCTAGGCGGTCCAGCGGTTGGCTTAGCCACAGGGGTAGTCGGCGGGGTCTACAGGTACTACATGGGTGGATTCACAGCGGCTCCATGCTCACTTGCCACCATATTCTCAGGAGTCCTCGGAGGATTAGTCTGGGCTTGGAGGAAGAAACTGATTGGTGCCATGTGGGCGACGGTGTTCGCATTTCTAATCGAAACACTTCATATGGGTCTGACGCTTGCAATCGCTCAACCGTTCAGTGAAGCCCTTGAGGTTGTAAGACTCGTCTATCTCCCTATGGTCCTTGGGAACTGCGCAGGCATGGCAGTCTTCGCGTTCATCGTGGACAACGTGATCAACGAGAGGAACACAGCCCTCCAAAGGGATCAACTACAACGGGAGCTTGTGGAGAAGGAGATAAGAATCCGAGAACTTGAGATCGGCAGGCTGAAGAAGTACTCATCAGACCTTGAGGATACAGTGCAGAAACTCGAGATAGTCATCGACGAAGACAGCGTAAGAAGAGAAGCCGAAAAAGCCATGGGAACCGAGTTCTTCCAAGGCTTGATGACTCAGCTCTCGACGATGAAACGTCTTCGGACAGCTCAAGAGACCCCAGCGCAGTAACGTCCGCTTCCGATTTAGTTTGACAGCATGTCCTGCAAAGTGTTTTACGCTATTTCCCATACCAGAACTGATTGAGATGTCAAAATGGGATCGGTAATCGCAATCCATTCCTTCAGAGGCGGAACAGGCAAATCCAATCTGACTGCGAATCTGGCTTACTGCTGCGCGAGCACTGGAGCGCATGTGGGGGTAGTGGATACAGACATCCAGTCTCCGGGGATTCACGTTCTTTTCGGTCTTGGAAACTCACCGATGAAATACTGCCTGAATGATTACCTCAAGGGTGAATGCACGATCAATGATCCAATCTACGATGTGAGCAGTAAGCTCTCGCTTCCACCAAAGAGCATCAACCTCATTCCGTCAAGGCTCAACGCTCAAGCCATCGTCGGGATGTTGAAGGAAGGTTTTGACGTTCAGAAACTCAGCACCGCCGTTACGGACCTCGCCAAAAAGCTTGAGCTTGACGTGTTATTGATAGATACTCACCCCGGCATTGAGGAGGATACGCTTCTTTCGATCGCCATGAGTGATGCCTTGGTTGTGATACTTCGGCCTGACGAGCAGGACTACCTTGGTACAGCCGTGACGTTCGAGATCGCCAAGAGGATGGAGGTTCCCAAGACATTCCTAGTTGCCAACAGAGTACCTTCAGAGCTGGATTCGGACTACTTCAGGACCAAGCTGGAGGAGACGTACAAAGTCCCGATCATAGGGATACTCCCGTTCTCATATGGCCTCATGATGGCTCAGAGCAAGGAGATATACTGCTTCACATCTCCGAAAGATCCGTTCTCGCTAGCTACAAGAACCGCCGCGGAGTATTTACTCAAGAATACGAAATGCGCGAACTGATGCCAAGCAAGTCCACCTTCCAGCGGGCGAGGAAGGCAAGCTTGCCGATCGAGGATTCCGGCTTGCCGATCTATGGCTGCGGGGCTCTACACTTGTCGCAGAACCTTGCTTGAGCGGATATCGCTTCACCGCAATTGAAGCAACGTACCCGCGGTATGATCAGCGGAGGTGCTTCGTACTTCTTCTCGACCGTCTCAGGCTGTGGAACTCTGCACTTGTCACAGAACTTTGCTTGAACCGATATCACTTCCTCACAGTTGAAGCAGCGCTTTCTCGGCAGTATCAGTGGTGGCGCTTCACGCCTTGTTGGTCCGGTTGGAGGCCCAGCAGGGGGCGGAGGTTGCCTCATCTCCTCAACTGGCTGTCCCCGTTTGCCTCGCGAATAGTAGATCACGCCCACTGCTGCTAGTGCTATCACCACGACTGCGCCCAGTAGTACGCCATACCGCTCGATGAATGACAGCTCCGACACCTGCAGCATCACAGTGTCACTATTCGCACCAGCGTGGGCCGCGTCGCCTTGCCAGCTTGCAGAGGCCTGCCAAGTTCCAACATCCTCTGGCACAAGGGAGTCTGAGAAACTCCCATCCTCATTGGTCTTCACTGCTCTAGTCAGAATCGTTCCATCAGGTTTCGTATATGTGAGAGTGACTACTGCTCCGACGATCTTGGGCGCAATTGTTCCCGTTACTGTTACTGTACCCTCTTGCTTCACACTGGAGGAGGAGAGTGAGATTGTCACGCGACTGGCGACCGGATTGATTGTGAGTGTGACAGAAGCCGAGTGAACATTTCCATCACCCGTACCCACAATCATTAGGGCGTGTGTTCCGACTTTCGCCTCGATTGTAGTCGTGAGTTTGAGTACTGACGTAGCGGGAGACGTGGCCGCGGGCCTAACAGTGAATGGGTCAAAGTTGAATCCAACTCCCTGGGGTACCGAGGCCAATGTAAGCGTTACATCCGAAGAGAAACCACCCAATGAGCTAACTGCGACAGAAAACGCCGTACTCTCACCCACCAATATGGCACTGATTGGTGGGTACACTGCGATCGTGAAGTCTGAAACCTTGGATACGATCAGTGTTACAGACGCGAACTGTGTCACGTCAGGGCTCCTGCTGGCAGCTTTCACTATGAGGGTGTAGGTGCCTGGACCCGCGTTCTTGTCTGCCCCAACTGTAAGGATTGATTTTGTGGACTTTCCGGCGGACGGTTTGACTGATGGGGAATCGAAACTGAAGGTTATCCCCGGAACAGTGTTTAGATCCAAGTTGACGTTCGAGGAGAACCCTCCTAAAGAGCTCACCGTGACTTCATACTTTGTGGATCCACCCGGTGCGACGATCTCGGAAGATGGAGAGACCGACACCTCAAATTGCGATACTCTGGTTATCGTGAGAGTTGCTGACGCGGTCTTTGACAGGGTTCCGCTGGTCCCTCTCACCTCAATAGTGTATGTGTCGGTCCGTGTGGATGAACTCGAAGCTACTGTGAGCACAGAGTAGGCTTGTCCGCCAATCGGCGGGGTCACCGTTCGAGGTGACAAGGATGCCTCCAGTCCGGGTGGAACGTTCCTCACGTTCAGATCCACGGGCGAATTGAATCCTCCTTTAGATCCGACCAGAATCAGGAATGTGGTCTCAGCGCCGGATGCTATGTATTGCACTGTGGGCTGAATAGACAGCACGAAGTCCCCAGCCACCGAAGACCGAGCCACAGCGTTTACAGCGAGAACAGAGGAAGACACGATTACCGCGAATAGTAGCGAGAGTACGATCGTTGTCTTTACTTTTCTCCGCAGAAGGGCCAATTCCTTGCCTCTCTTGTCAGAATTGGATTTGAGTGATTGAATTTGAGTCCGGCGCACCATATAAGAATTTACGGAGTTCTCGACATATTCAGAGTCACTCATCACTGTGCTTAGTCATGCACACAAGTGGCTCAATGCATCTGTTCTGGCTGTTGAAGAGATCGCAATAGTAATAGCCTGTCTCATTTTGTAAGTTCTTGAATAGATCACATTGGCAAGTCACAAGGACCAAGGCCTGCCCTCTTTGAGCTTTGTACTAGTCAAAGGCTACCCTAGGGCTTGGCAGGAGCTATGGGAACCAATCTACTCACTCTCTCGCAACTTCGGAGTCGATGTCAACACCGCGCTTGAAGCATTCAAACTAGTCTACGAATGTGTGTCGAAACAGGAGGAGGGAAGGTCTCTATCGACAGGCTTCCTCATGGGAGATCCGGAAAGACTCAGACAACGACTTCCGGACTTCGTAGGAATGGAGCTACAGAAAAGAAGCATATTCGACTTGGCCAAGACTGTCAGTTCCCTCTTCGGGCTCATAGACGGCTACACATCCGCATTCATAGTCGGAAAAGACGGCACACTCGAAGATGCCGCACTCATGCCTGCAGCACCATCAGAACCCAAGGAGAGTAGTCTCACTTACGTCGAGTTCCATGGATACTGTAGCGCATTGGCAGGTGTTCCAGGATATGGGCTCGTCGCCTTGGGTCCAATGAAGACGGCGAAACTCTTCCATGACGGACGTCTCCGTGCGGAAGTCTATTTTTCGGGAAAAGTGGGCGAATGGGTTCATAGATCCCTAGACGAAGTGAAACAGAGACTCGATCAAATAGCGTCAGAGAAAGGAATCGTCCAAGAAGTTCTGTACAAGATCTTCACTACGGCCATCTCAATGTCAAATCACCGCAAAGGAGGAACGATAATCGTTGGAGATCACGATCAAGTCCTCAAGCAGTCTGAGGCACCCAGGTTGAAGCTCCACGAGATCAACGTATTGAAGCTGAAAGGACGGCAAGAGAAGCATCTGTTCAATCTGGCTACACAGGAATTTGCTTTGATAGTGAGCCGAGATGGAGAACCTAAGGCCTCGTCTGTCAGACTGATGGCGAGGGTGCCAGACACAGTCAAACCTGAGGTTGGAGTTGCAGACGGAGGAAGGCACAGGAGTGCTGCCGAAATGTCCGCATCGACCAACAGTGTCGCAATGGTTGTCTCAGATGATGGACCTATCACGGTCTACTCCGGTGGAAAGAGAGTGCTGAGAGTCTAGAACCAGACACCCCTGACGTTGGCATCTTGGATCGTCTCAAATCGGGCACAGATGCCGCGTCAGAGGCTAGGTCCATTTCCAAGTAGTTCTCGAGACAATCTTGTTTTCAGGCATTCCGATATCAAGATGGACAGGGCTCCTGCTACGAGTCCAAGGATCAAATCGGTGGCATGGAGTGGGGCGAACCGGAACAGGCTTTGCAGGGAGGGAATCGTCAAGGCAAGGAGCAGGAAGAGCGCGGTGCCGCCCGACACCCACCACAGCGCCATGTTGCGCGTCCGCACGGTCTTGAAGAACGATCGCGTCCAGTCTCGATTGCTGGAGATAAGGCCGAGGTTGGCGATGACTAGGGTGGCGAAGCTGGCCGCTCGAGCCTCAGACTCGTTCTGGCTGATCGTCATGACTGCTACGAACACGACGAACACGATCGCCAGCACGCTTAGGCCTTGGAAGAAGCTCCGCAACACCATGGTTCTACCGAACAAGGGATCGTTCAGTCTGCGCGGCGGTCGTCGCATAACATTCGTTTCTTCGGGTTGGGCTTCGAAGACGACGGAACATGCAGGGTCAATTATCAGCTCGAGAAAGACAACGTGAACTGGAAAGAGGATCAGGGGCCAGTTTAGTAGGACCGGGATTAGTGACATGCCAGCGATTGGGATGTGTACGGAAACAATGAACGACATCGCCTTCCTGAGATTGTCGAAGATGCGCCTGCCCATTCGCACTGCCTGTACGATGGAGGCAAAATTGTCGTCCAGAAGCACTAGGGCAGCCGATTCGCGTGCAACGTCGGTGCCACGTCCACCCATGGCAACGCCGATGTTGGCGGATTTCAACGCCGGCGCATCATTTACCCCGTCTCCTGTCATGGCTACTACTTCGTCGTCCTCTTTCAATGCGTCGACGATCCGCAGCTTCTGCTCTGGTACAACGCGAGCGAAGACGTTGACGTTCTTGATGCGCTCTCGTAGAGTGTCGTCGTCCATTTGGTCCAGCTGAGGACCAGTCATGATCTGATCTGACGACCGCAGCCCAATCTGCTGGGCAATGCTTTTCGCGGTGCCCGGATAGTCCCCGGTGATCATGATCACGCGGATGCCGGCGCCGTAGCACTCTTGGATCGCGTTCGGGACTTCGGGGCGCACGGGATCGGACAGGCCCAGAAGCCCTAGAAACTGGAACTCGAAATCATGCTGTGCTGTCGGCAATTCAGGAGACGTTAGCTGACCCCTCGCTACCCCAATGACTCGTAGGCCATGATCTGCCATGGCCTCGATCTGCGCATTCATTATCTCCAATTGCTTCTTGTCGAAGTGGCAAAGGTCAGCGATCGCTTCAGGTGCGCCTTTCCCCGCGATAACGTAGTCGTCATGGCTTTGCGAACGCCACACACGTAGCATCGCCAGCATCTTCGCAGAGAGAGGATACTCACGCATCAATTCCCAATCTTGATGGATATGCTCCGTCCCAGAGAGGGAGAATCTACCAAGTTCCTTCATCGCCTTTTCCATTGGATCGAAGGGGTCCGGCGGGCTGGCCAGAATGCTGAACTCAACCAGTTCATGGAATCGCTCAGGTAAGGAAGTGGGCTCGTCATCGACCCTGTAGATTTCGTTGCCGACAGCCAGTTCGCTGACCTGCATGCGATTGAGCGTGAGAGTGCCGGTCTTATCCACGCATAGGACTGTTGCCGCACCCAACGTTTCAACTGCAGGCATGCGCCTTGTCAGCACATGACGATGCGAAATTCGCCAAGCCCCCAACGCGAGGAAGATCGTCAAGACCACGGGAAACTCTTCGGGGAGTGTAGCCATGGCAAGAGTGATGCCCGCTAGTAGACCGCTCAGCCAATCGCCGCGTCTCAGCCCGAAGACAACCACGACTGTCACGCAGAGGATCAGGCCCACCAGAGCGAAGTATCGCACTATGCGCTTCGTTTGCCTCTGCAGCGAGGTCTCCTCGGGCTCCAGCGTCTGCAGCGCCTTGCCAATCTTGCCGACTTCGGTTCTGAGGCCGGTCGCGGTGACTCTGGTGATTCCTTGCCCCTTCACGACCAAAGTACCAGAGTACACGAAGGGCAAATCATCGCCACCTAGCCGGCCTGTCTTCTCTTTGCCATCCCAAGCCGACTTGCGCACGGGTACGGACTCGCCCGTCAGCAGGGATTCATCTACTGTCAAGTTGGTTGAGTTCAGAACTATGGCGTCTGCTGGGACGCGATCTCCCTCCGAGAGGAGAACAATGTCATCAGAGACGAGCTCTCGCGCGGGAATGCGCTTCTGCTCGTCGCCCCGTATGACCAAGGCCCGAGGGCTAGATAGGTCTCGGAGGGCTTCCAATGCACGTTCCGTCCGCCGCTCCTGATACAGCGTGATTCCCATCACCACGAAGACGAAACCCAGCAGCATCAGCGCTTCTTCCAGGTCACCGAGGATCAGGTAGAGTGTGCCACAGGCGATGAGCAGCAAGAACATGGGTTCTTGCGCAACGTCGAGCGCAATTCTCAGGACGCTGCGTCGTTTGGCGGAGGGTAGCTCATTGTAGCCATCCCTCACGCGTCGCTGAGCAACATCGTTCTCCGTTAAGCCTCGGAAACTCAGGTTCTCTGCTGTCATCGCATATCCACGCGTGGAAGCACGGCAGATCGCCACAGTTGCCTAAAGGGGTTACCTGACAGATCGCTAACAGGAAAGGACGTGAGGATCGCCCATACCTAGGCGACATCTGGGCTCCTTCCTCAGGGGCTGAAGCTCGACCGATCACGGTCTACACGAAAGGCAGGAGAATCCTCAGGTTCTAGCAGAGCGGATCTCACAGTCAAGTAGACAAGCCTTGGGCCGCTCAAGCGAGATACGCAGACACTCGGTTGTGTGCTCCAGAGCACACAGCCTGCCCTGAATCATCAGGCGACTTCGACACGCGTGGGGTTTGGACGGGAATCGGCCGAGTCTTGGCGTGCGCTACCCCACGCTCACTATATGGAAGTGCCCGCCGACCCGTGTTGACAAAGGCCGCACGCTTCGAGATGTGTGCTCTAGAGCATACTTCTGAGACGAAGAGAGGTCGCTTCTGTCATGTCAGAGGAATACAGACCTGCGTACGTACGGCGTTCGGTACGCGTCTCACGGCTTGCCGCGGAATGCTGCAGGCACATTGCCGCGCTTGAGGGATGGGAAACCGCGGATCTCCTGCGGATGCTGGTCTGTATGGGTGCGGCGTTCGCGTTCCTGAGACTCAAGAAGGCGGAGTTTCAGAAGCGGTACAGACGACGCGTCATGCTGAGCAGAATGCTTGGCCAATTGAACCCTGTTCTGGGCGAGAGGAGCCGGCGGCCACACGCGCCTCCCCGAGTGGGTGGGAACGAACTGATCACGCTTCGCCTGCCGCAGGGCGTCTCGAAGATCATGAAGGCATATGCACAAACATGCGGCTCGTCGCCGAACAGTATGCTGTCTATGTTTCTGGAGTGTGGGCTCATCATCTACTCGAGAGGCAAAAAGAGTCTGCTTGAAACGATGCGCTCACTCAAGCAAGACCACACTTAGACCGAAATCCCAGAGAAACCGCACGCCCCTCAAGTCGGTGTCCACTCGGGAGACACTGACGCTGAGCATGGCTCGTCTACGAGGATGTGAAGCCTGAAATACAGACAAGTCACACAGTATAGGTGACACCGAGATTCGACGATTGCCTGTGTGTAGTCCGCTGCTTTCTGTGCGCACGAGAGCGCCGAGGGGCGCCATGACAAGAAGTACCGAAGCTCCAGGAAGGGATAAGATTCATGTCTGCAAGGGAATCGGAAGAGCGGCAGAGGAATTATCGCTTCACGACTCGACTGAAGACAGTCGTACACAGCGACCCCAAAACGGCTGAGCACAGGAAGATTGTCGCTCGCCTGCTGATGGGAGAATGGGCTGAGAAGCTTGAAGAGGGGGGGGACGAACTGAAGATACGTTTCAGAGGCGGCATCGGCTACGCTCCGAAAGAGAACTTCGGCAACGATCGAACTCTCGAGATGTACTTCATAGATGTGGGTCAAGGGGACGCCATACTAGTTCAGACACCAGATGACAAGCGTATCCTCATCGATGGCGGCAAGAACGAGGGTGCCCACAGCTTCCTGAAGTGGAAATACCACCTGAAGAAGTACTCCAAGATCTTTGAGGCCGTCATACTCACTCATGGCGACGAGGATCATCTGAAAGGGCTCATAGAAATACTGAATGACGAGAAGGTTCTAGTCAAGTCGATCTATCACAACGGAATCGCGCTACGTTCCGGCCGCAACCTCGGCAATGTGACCCAAGACGGGGAATATCTAGTTGAGCTGTACGACGACGTTGAGGACCTGAGAGCCAAATACGATCAACTGAGCCCACTCTACAGGAATTGGGTCGACGCAGTCACCAACGCAAGAAAAAGAGTTGACAAGTACAATCAGCAGCCAGATAGCGAAAGAACCGAAAGAATCGACTTCAAGTGTTGCAGAGCCGATCAGGAGACCGAGAAGCTCTCAATCGGAGGCCCCAACGGCCTTCAAGTCATCTTCGTCGGGCCGATAAACTATGGAAGCAGGAACTCTCCCAAACTGAAGGTCTTCTCAAAAGACGCGGGCAAGACCATAAACGGCAACTCAGTCGCCGTCCTTTTGCAGTACAAGAAAGCAAGAGTATTGCTATGCGGTGACATGAACGCAGATTCCACGAGGCCGTTCCTCGAAAGACACGGAGGAGAGGCTCTGCGAGCGAATGTCAAGGCGAATCACCACGGAAGTCAGGACTTCTCCACAGATTTCCTTGACGCGGTGAAGCCGTGGGTCAGTGTGGTTTCGTCGGGTGATTTCCCCGACTACGGTCACCCCCGCGCGGTGCTCCTCGGCTGCTTGGGTCGCTACGCGCCTTCCGACGTTCAACAGCCGTTGGTCTTCTCGACCGAACTGGCTGCGGTGTTCAAGCCTCTATCCGCCAGCCGGATCAGCGAACTCGACAAGCCGAAAGAGAAGCTCGAGAGCATGAGCAAGAAGGATACAGGCGTCCACCTCTACGAGAAGACTATGCATGGAATGATCAACATTAGAACCGACGGCAAGTGGCTGTCAGCTGGTAGAGTCTACGGGAAGGAGACAGGCCCCGAAGGGCGACCACTCTACCAATGGGAAGCCTACGCCTTTGATCTCGACAACGGAGAAATCAAGAACGAGATACCACGGTGAGTGCGCTTGAGGACAACAATCGTCTCAAACGTTCACATCAGATGCTAGGATTCGGATACGGCAGCCTCTCAAAACCGAGTATGCCTATGGAGTTCAAGTGGTACGAGCATCGGAATTTGAACTGTCGTTCTTGAAGTATTGTGTGTCAGGCTTGGTGCGGGCCCCGAATTTGAACCATCAGGACTTCTACGTGGACGTGCGCGATGGATAGACGACCTCGAACCGCTCCAAGATGGCCTTCATGTTCTCACTGAACGTGAAGCCCAAGGCCTCGCCCCTTCTCCCATAGTATTTGATGTGCTCCTTCCGGTAGCTCTCCAGAGTCTGGTCGCCCTCTCCCTCCGAGTAGGCATGCTCTTCGTCTACTTCACAAAACCTTACATGACGCACGCTTACTGTCCGGATGATTGCCCGTGGCTTCCCTGAGCCGTCCAGTATGATGTTGTACTCCCCCACCTTGGGCTCAGGCGAGCCTTCCAACTCCATCTCCTTGACGAGGGTCGTCGTCGCTATCTTCTTCCCCGTCAGGACGAGGGCGAGGAGTTCGTCCATGAGCCCGGGGTTATCGCCGAAGCCGAAGGCGTCTTGGAATTCTTCTCTGATCCCCGTCTCCTTCTTGACCTTCTCCCAGAAGTCGAGTATCTCCTTCGAATACGGCATGGCACGTTGAGAGTCTAGCATACCCAAAAAGCGTTACGCGCGCAACTATGAATAAACGGGGAAGATCACGTTGGCAAGGTGAGGCTGGAACAGGACTAGCAGACTGTATTTCAGATACGATCCCCCAGCCACGGAAAAGATCTGACGACTGTGAGGTCCCCGTCGACTGTCACTAGCTGACTATCACGTAAACGGAGTCTTCCATCTCCAGCTCTAGAGATGTGGGCGACCCCTTTTGCCCACTGCTCGTATTTGGATTCCCGCATCGGTGGCATCCGGCTTTGGTTTGCCCTAGGTCTTGACTCCCCACAGGAAGAACCAACCTGCGCCTTCCTTCAACTTCCATCGTGCAAGCTGTGTCTCGGTTAACAGTGCCTCGACCTCAGAAGGCGTATAGCTCGAAAGAACAGAACCCGTGGGCTCATTGAGGCGCACTATCGCTTCTGCACCAAATGAACGAAGCATGACTTTCTGGGCAAAACGGATCAGCCAGAAGAACCATCGTCGCGGGTCTCTCCTCAAGTCGAACAAGAGGAACTCCCCATCACATTTCAAGACCCTGTAGATCTCATCTAACGCATGTTTCGGGTGTGACCAGTGGTGGAGCGAGAGCGTGCTGACGATGAAATCCAAGGAATCGTCATCGAAGGGGAGCTTCTCGATATCGCCTTGCTTGAACTGCACTTTCCTGTCCAGACCGAGCGTTGAGAGATTGATCGCCGCCTTACGGAGCATCTCCTCTGAGATGTCTACTCCGATCAAGCTCAGTTGGGGGATTTCTTTGGCTATCAGTTGGAGCAGGTAACCTGGACCACAACCTATGTCTGCTAGAGTTCCATTTTGTTGGTGCCTCCTTAGCTCCCTCAAGATGTTGCGTCTGAGTACACTGAACTGGGGCATCCTGTTTATCCTGTCGTAGGCTCTGACTGCTTCCTCATTGTAAATCCCCTCGACATTGACTTGCCGGGTCAGACGTACGCGCCCATTCCCGCGTACAAGAACAATTACGGCTGCGATTGCGATCACCGAGAGTAGGCCTTCAGATACTCCAATCATTCCCAGTCATCGTCACGTGTTCTGATGCACCGCTTCAGCGCACTAGGTCCATTTGGGAGTCCCTGTGCGATTGATCGACAACGACTTCCTCCGTGGCATTTGTCCGTGGATCGTCGTCGAAGCACTAGGATCTCGGGAATCGAGAAATCATGACTCGGAACACTCGTGGTGCGGAAGGAGAGGATAGTAACGAACAGGGCGACTGCTGCGACAGAACGCTTGTTGAGACATGGTGGCGACAGCATCTGTCACCTAGACTCACGGGCGGCTTTGGCTGACTTCGTGCTCCTCTTCAGGATTGGATATCTCCATCCTCCAACAACAGCGGCTGCGAGAAGTAGAGAACCAATCGGCGGATAGCCGGAGCCTAGAAATCCCTGTATGAGTTCGACTATGACGAAGACTGCGATGGCTGCCAGCAGGGTGTGATACCTTCTCAGCCTCGAACGCAACAGTCGGCGGATTGTACGTCTCAGCAGGCTCACGGGATCGAACTTGCCCATCACATGAGTCGTCAAGTCCCCGAGCGCGAACCATAGCACTATTCCAAGTGCGAAAAACCAGAGCACGTCTGATGACACGAGAATCTGTAGCCTCTCCGCTAGGAGCATCGCCTGTCCGTAGTTGCCTTCGCTGGTCTCTACTAGGATGCTGCTGTAGTATTCTCTGGCGATCTCTTGGTTGGGCTCTGGTGAGACAACATTCGTGGACGCCATCATCCATAGCCAAGCAGTAGTGAGGCTGCTTCTTGCTTGCGACTCTACGTGTCTGATTCCTTCCTGAGCAATCTCGCCGGCCTCTAGAGCTAGGGTTTTTGCAGGCACGAGATTCCGATCATTCCTTGCCTGGACAGCCTTTGTCATCTTCTCTTCCGCCTCTCGAAGTTCTGAAAGTGTCGAAGGAGTCGCGCTTTTCCTGAGGTCTGACAGCATCTTCTCTGCCCACGAGAAGGTCGAAGCAACCTCTACAACCACGAGCCTGATGGTGAATAGTGTGGTTTGGTTTCTCCTTGCAGGCAGGAGACGGTCCCACCCTTAACCAGAAGGATCCTTCCAGAGCTCATTGAGCAGGGTTTTGGGGCCTAACAGTTGATCGGGGCTGTTTACCTCGCCTGAAGCCACTACGATGTAGTACGTGTTTCCTTCTTTGGGAACTCTGTAGGTCGGGCTCAAGCTCCTGCTCTGCGGGAACTCGTATCGCATTGGAACAATATAGCTGCCGGAGTCTGGGTCGCGATGGGTCGGCAGTATGCCCTCCTCGGGGGGACCAAACCATGTCAGTTTCAGATCCAGCGCTTCTGCAGGAATGGTGTTCTGTCCTCCGACCAGATCGTACCGCCACTCCTCCCATGAGACCAAGGCTAAGACCAAGACTGCTGCAAACTGGTTGTTATCCACGAGTGCAACTTGAATTTCACCCGAGATGGTTTCATTCGGCTCCACCTGTATCTCAGGCAGGTTCAGATCGTTGACACGGATTCCACCTACAGTGAGACTGCTGAGGTAGACGCCTGACTGCAGGCACACGGCGAACTGAATCGGTTGGCTCGCGCATCCATCGTGATCCGCATCGCCGTTCCAGTAGACGGCCGCCGTCCATATCCCAGGTCCGCCAGGAGTGAAAGTGTCGTTGAAGTTGCCGAGTGAGTCCGTGTAGATTTCTCTCTCTACAGACTGACCATATGGCGAAGTGTATTCAATGTGTATCACAGTCTCGTGATTCGGGTACAGCGTGCCAGCTAGCGCAAGCGGTTGTCCTGGTTCTACTCTCTCTGTGTGTCCCGGAGTTTTTCCGCTTGGTTCGGCGAAGACGCGTTTCACTATTAGACTTTGACGACCGCTTGCTCCTTGGATCTGAACATCATCTACGAACACGAACTGGCCTGCAGAACTCCCTACCCACTCCCCGCTCCCGTAGATCCTGAGAGTTATGGCTCGGCCTTCGAATTCAGTCAAGTTGTATGTTCTCAAGTACGGGGTGCCTTTCCACCCCTCTAGGACTTGGACCAAGAACCAGTCAACTAGGTGCTCTCCTGAAGAGTCTGTTACAGTGATTCCTGCGTACGTGCGTACGTTCGATCCCCAAACTTTCAATGATAGCTCTACTTGACTTGCATGAGGGATGCGGATCGTCTGATAGACATAGCTAGATGTGTTCCAAGGCAAGTCCATGACAAGCCTCTCCTGCGCCATGTCTACATAGACACGTGGATAGTCAGGGTTGGCGCGCTCAAGCTTCACAACCCTCCAATGAGGCTCAAGTGATTGGCTGAAATCTCCGTTCGCGACAAGATTCGTTCCTGGGGATTGAGACGATTGATCTGCGAACACAGGTCCAACAAGCGCCAGCACTAGGATCAGGAGCGCAACACCAAACGGCAGGCACTTCGGCAAGGGTTTCAATTCTACAGCTTTTCGGAGTTCCGACTATATGCGTTTCGCACTATTGAGAGATCTCTCAACAAGCATCGCATCTGACGAATGTGGCCGAGGGTCTCGTAGTACGCCGACGAATAACTCTGCTCGACAGCATGAGGTTCAATTTCAGGCGCCCGCACCAGCCTACCCACACACACAAAATCAAAGCCCGAACGACGGTTCAAATTTGGATGCCAAGCGTGCTCCAGAGGACGACGACAATACTTTTCTCTCGCAGCCAACCGAATCTTCCCGAAAAGGTTCATGAAGGCAAAAGAATGGCTCATCGCGGCTGCGATCATTGCGATTATCATGGTGGCTGCCATATACTTCATTTCCCAGCCTAGCAGCCCCACCGGGCCCACCACAGTAAGGCCTCTTAGCAAGGACGATTTCCGACTGTTTCCAGCCGACCTTGTCCTAGGACACGACAACGAGGGTTATTGGCTCATCGTGAGAATTCGCGCAACTCACGACTTGAACAAGAGTATTCGTTTCCTCGGTTCAACAATGACTCTTGTGAGCGTCACACTCCCCGACGACACAGAACAGCAGCTGAACGTGACCTACCAAAATGTGACGGTTTTGACGGTTGGAATCGGGGAGGCCTACAGACTCGATGCGCGGTTTGGTCCGTTCTCCTTCAAACCGATTCGCGCAAAGATTCTCGTGATCACGTATGTGGAAGGGCTTGCCGAACCGCTCGAGCTCACGGTCGATACACCGTTGACCGTGTCGACCCCACAAAGCTCCGTTGAGTATTGCTCCTACCTCAACATAGATGCTAGATCTCAGAGACCTTGTCGGGGAGCGAGGATGTCGTTCCCATTTCGGTTGTAAATCAGTACGAGATGTTTGCTTCTTGTCAGAGATAACTAGGAAGGATTTCTTCCGTCGCAACCAAGAGATTCTTGAAGTCCTATTCTCGCCTGACTGGTTTCGTCAGACAACTCAGAAACAACATCCCGTTTACCAGCGCTGGCTCCTGTGCGAGAAGATCATAACGGAGCAACAAGGAGCAATCCATTGGCCGGAGCAAAGCGATCTTCTTGCCCTCGCTAGGATGGGCTTGGACTCAGCCATTCTCATAGACGCGACCAAGGGCGATCTTCAACGCTTGAGGCTTGGATCGCTAGGCGTTCTCTTCCGAGACGAGAAGGTGCGAAAGAAGTTTCTCTCACGTCTGGACGATCCCGAGCAGTTCGAGGACGTGTGGGTAGAACTGTACATCGGGGCCTGGCACCAAGGCAAAGGTCACATTGTGGAGTATCGAGAAATTGAGAAGCGTCCTGACATCAGAATTGAGATTCCACGTGCACACTTTCCCGTCTTTATTGAATGCAAACGCCTGAGGGCGCTCTCAGCGAAGCGCGTAAGGAGACATATCAAGGATGCCAACAACAAGATAGCCAATGAGTTGGCAAAGGCAGGTCCTGGATATGGAATCTTGGTACTCGACGTGACAGCTCACGACATTGCGGAAGCACAGGATGATGAGGGTATTGCGCTGCCGGCAAAGTTGGGGCCGATTGTAAGTATTGTGCAGTCTCGCCTAGCAGGCCCAAAGAATCGCTCGATTGGAGCTGCAATCCTGATCTGGGACGAGTACAAGGTGCAGCACGCTCTCCCGATCAAGAGTTGGTACGGATTGAGGCGCAGATCCACGCGTGTAGTCCACAACAATCCGATCCTCGCTGTCCCACACGACCTACCCA
>JBAVVE010000136.1:0-45564 GCA_049697135.1 Bathyarchaeia archaeon
CCCTCACCCCTCATCTACGGAATTGCCATCTTCGGATTCGCAATGATGACCCTCTCCTCCTCGATGACCTACATCTTCGTATGCGTACGACTACTATTCGCATGGTCGTTCGACAGAATCGTACCAACTGCACTGTCGAAGGTTGACTCACGGTACGGCTCACCATACGTTGCCCTAATAGCAGTGTACATCGTCACCATCATCATGACAGCAATCTGGCTTTGGACACCGTGGACAAGCCTCTTCGCCTACGCAGTATTCGGCTGGATGATCATGCAAGCCATAGGCTCGATCTCAGGCATGATCTTCCCATGGAAACGCAAAGACATCTTCGAAGCCTCACCCAAGATCGTCAGGATGAAACTCGGCCCCGTTCCATTGATCACAATACTTGGCTTCATCACATTGATCCTATCGATATGGATCGGATACGCAAGCGTCTCACCAGCGATGGTGGGAACCATAGATCCCTCCACGATGGAGTTCACGATCGGACTCTTCATCCTGGGCATAATCATCTACTACGTTTCGTCGCTATACCACCGCAAGGGAATACCACTCGAACTGTCCTTCAAGCAACTCCCACCAGAGTAGACGTGAAACGACGTCTACTCCGCCCACCATTTTTTTTGCAACCACGTGAGAGATAGAGTCGCATCCATATGTCCCGCACAAGAGTATTCTACGCAACCGACATCCACGGATCCGAGGACTGCTTCAGGAAGTTCCTAGCGACCGCCAAAGAGTACAAGCCCAACGTGCTGATCCTAGGCGGAGACATAACCGGAAAAATGATAATCCCAATCGTTGCCCAATCACAAGCAGAATGGACCACCACGCTCCTAGGCGAGCATTTGACAATGCGGAGCGAGGCTGAAGTTCAGGCAATCGAGAAGAAGATACGCGCCATCGGCTACTACACCCACAGAGCCTCCAAACAAGAAGCAGAGGAACTCCAAGCCGACAAGGACAGAGTCGAAGCCCTCTTCTCAAAACTGATGTGCGACTCCATCAGCAGCTGGATCAAGCTAGCAGAGGAACGATTGAAGGGCACCGGAGCGCGGTGCTACATCTCCCCAGGCAACGACGACACATTCGCAATCGACCCCATCATACAATCATCTGACTACGTCATCTACCCCGAAGGCAAAGTTGTGAAGATAGACGACCAGCATGAGATGATCAGCTGCGGATACAGCAACATGACACCGTGGAAGTGTCCGAGAGACATATCCGAGGAGGAACTGGGCAAGAAGATTGCAGGCATGGCGGGCGAAGTGCAGGTTATGGAACGGTGCGTCTTCAACCTCCACTGCCCACCACACAATACTATGCTTGACCAGGCACCAAGACTTGACAAGGACCTCAACCCATCCGTGCAGCCAGGAGGAGGATTCGAGATGGCGCCTGCAGGAAGCACTGCAGTCCGGGACGCCATCCAGAAGCATCAACCCATGCTGGCCTTGCATGGTCACATTCACGAGTCAAAAGGCACCTTCAGAATCGGCCGGACACTCTGCATGAATCCAGGCTCGGAGTACGCAGAACGCATCCTGCGAGGCGTGCTCCTAGATATCGACGGCAACCGCGTCAAAGACTTCATGTTCATCTCAGGTTGAAGACGAATAGGATGCCTTCGACATGCAACGGTATCACCTTCGTCGCTCCGACAAGGCGCTGAGCGATCCGGCAGAGATTGAGCAAGTCCTCGCGTCGGTAAGGATCATGACGGTTGCTTGCTGTTTGGAGAACGAGCCGTACCTCTTCACGGTCAACTTCACTTGGGAATCCAAGGCACGAAATCTCTGGTTTCACTGCGCAACCGAAGGGCGCAAGATGCGGACCCTCCAAGCTAACCCACGTGTCTGCGTGACAGTCGTGGAAGATCGAGGGTACATCCATGGTGAATGCGACCATGCATACCGTTCACTCATCATTGAAGGAAGCGCGCATGTGGTCACCGACCTTGCGGAGAAGCGTCGTGGACTCGAACTCCTCACACGCAAGCATGAGCGTGACCCAGAAGCCGTTCTTGCCCGCTTCGCAGGAAATGACGAAGCGGTACGCAATGTCGGGATCATGCGAATCTCTGTTGACTCAATAAGCGGAAAACAAGGTCCTAAACCGAAGGAATGAGAACGTAACTCGACTCGATCTGGAAGTGTCTCCAAGCCTGCCGTATCTGTTCCTTGCTGGCTCATAACGAAATCCGCGTTGTGACCGCGAGAGCTTGAGGAAAAGCATCATATTTCGTTGGTGACCGTATCAGGGAACCTATTGGAAAATTCGTCGGTCGATGCGCATGTTGAATCTGGGAATCGTAGTACTGCTAGTACTACTGATAGGTTCGATTATTTCCATACTCTCTAAGAGGTTCAATATCTCGTATGCTAAGCTTCTCATCGTAGTTGGACTCCTCATATCAATAGTGTATTATGCGCTAGGAAGGCCCCCAGCGGAACCAACTGGGGAGCTCATAATCTCCATCATTCTGCCACCTCTCATCTTCCAAGCGGCACTCACCATGAACTACAGTGTCTTCAAGAAAGTTCAGAGGCCAGTGATCTTATTGGAGAGACTCAGCTTCCCTCATACTACACGAAGAAGGTGCTCCGATAGGCCGTCCAGATTGACAGCATTAGAATTGCGTCCAACATGCACGGAGCAAGTGTGCGGTGTTCCGCGGTCGACGCGCAGATAGATGCAAACCATAAATGAACTGATTCTGATAGGTAGATTGGCGGATGGTTGACGCATGAGTGATGATGTCCGGGTTGAAGATGCCACGACGGCGGAGTTTGCGGCTAGACGTTATCTTGAGTCACAGCACCCGGGCAAGGCCATCCAAGTCAAGTTCAGCAAGATCTGGTTCGTTGGCGGAAAAGGTAAGGATGTCTGGGAGGTTGAAGGCATCCTGACGATGAGGAAGGCAGGCTTCATGAAGGAACGAAAGTCATTTCGTTTCCAGATCGACGCAGAGACGGGCGGCGTGATAGGTTTCGAAACTGTAAGAAAAGAGTAGTTTCCTATCTGTACATCTTTCTGCGAGTGAGCAGGAAAGCTGCCAATGCGATCACAGTGATCATCGCAGCTAGCAGGATCATCCAAGTTGATTCTGGTCCGCTTCCTAGGATTATTGGGATAGGACCTACCAGTATTATTGCGCCTCCACTCGTGGAGCCGCGGCCTTGGGTGAAGGAAGCAATCATCATCAGAATCATACCGATGAACACCATTGCGAAACTGGCGAAGAGTATCCACGAGAGGCCTATCTGAGACACACTTGTGACTTCTGGTCCTTCTAAGTGAGCGTTCGGTCCGCAGCTTGCGCAGAGCCACTGTTCCTGTCGGAAGTCTTGCACGCAGACTCGCTTACCACATCTCTTGCAGACGAAGCGTGCTTCCTGGGTTCCGCAGATGTCACAACGTTGAGACATGCCTCTACCTCCACACCGTCTGAAGAAACGTGAAAAGCAACGCTGCAGCCATCAGGATGATGGCGAGCAGGATCAGAGTTCGAGTGGATTCCTTGTCTGTTCCGAAGACTATCGGCAACGGCCCTATCATAATCACTCCTCCGCCACGCGTCGGCCCGGAGCCTCTTGCGGATCTCAGAACAGCAACGATGACTGCCAATATTCCAATCGCAAATCCAGCAAGAACAAGTAGTAGCCCAATGTTGAAGACGACGTTATCCGTCAAGCCGCATTCGAGCTTGACAGTTCTGGGACATGATATAGGCTTTCCTCGAATCGACGAATCCCATTTCTTCTTCTCGTCCGGATGTTGGCATTCGCTTGCGTATACCGAAATATCCTGTCTGTCGTTTTCCTGAGAATTCTTAAGTCAGGTGAATGATTTCAGCCGCGACCTGCGGGCGAGAGAATTGGGGAGAGTCAAAGACGGCTGGCAGCATTTCGCAGAACATGCCAATGAACTAGCGGATGTGAAGCAAATGGTTAGTGGATGGGATAGAGTCGTGCAATTCAACCTCAGCGGAGAAACCCCATTCTACCTCACCTTCTCCGAGGGGACGATAACCCTCTCTGACGGCCTCCATGACAAGCCGGATCTCACACTGAACGGAACTGAGGACGTCTTCTACCGCTTGATGACGGGCGAGCTTGACCGAATAAAGGCGTTCATGCTTGGACAGTTCAAGTTTGAAGGACAACTCAAGGATGCAGCCAAGTTTGCCGACATAGAGGAAGCAGTCAGAAAGTCAGTCAGGTTTCCGCCGTAGCATTATCGAAGAGCAAGTCGTGTTGTGATGTCAAGCGACAGCTATTCGATGATCTCCCAAGACGCCTGATACTTGTCCAACTCTGACAGACTGTACTCGTCAAGTGGATGTTCGCGTTCCGGAATCTCCACAGACTTCGGCTCGCCGCACAATTCTGTCGAGAAGTATCTCTGCCCGGTGTCATTGATCATTGTCACGATCGTGCGGAGTTTCGGGTGCTTCCGCGCGATCTTCACCGAAGCTGCAACATTGCATCCGGAAGAGATACCGCAGAATATGCCTTCAGTGGTTGAGAGACGGCGCGCCATGTTGAGGGCTTCTTCCGAGGTGGTCGTCACAATGCCTGTCAGTTGCTTGAGATGCAAGTTCCGCGGGACAAAGCCGTCGCCTATTCCCTCAATCTTGTGGGTTCCCCATCTCCGCTTTGAGAGAATTGGCGCCTCAGCAGGTTCAACAGCGTACAGGAGCACTTTCGGGTTCTTCTTACGAAGGAACTTGCCCACGCCTGTAAGTGTGCCACCTGTTCCTTGGGATGCTACAAAACAGTCCACTTTACCCTTTGTTTGTTCCCAAATCTCGGGCCCGGTTGTCTTGTAATGAGCGTTGATGTTGTCCAAGTTCGCGAACTGTCCCGGTTCCCAATACTTGTCTGGATTGTCTCGCTTTAACTCCTCAATCTTCCTGATACTGAGATCAACATCGCTCTCGGCTCCTGGTGTATTGATTATTCTTGCGCCGTACGCTCGAATCAGCTTCATCCGTTCTTGGCTCATACCTGACGGAAGAACGATCGTTGCCGGGTAGCCAAGCAACTTTGCAACGAATGCGCATGCGATGCCTGCGTTCCCTGTTGACGCCTCAAGAATCTCCATACCAGGTTTGAGGTCGCCTCTCTTGATTGCGCGTGTGATCATCTCATGGTAGATTCTGTCCTTCAGGCTGCCTGTAGGGTTCATGTACTCTAGTTTCGCGAGGATCTTGGTCGAGATCCCCTCTTCTTGTCGGATCTTTCGGAGCTCTACAAGTGGTGTCCTTCCTATGCAACTGAATACGCTGTCTTGCACGGATTTTATGCGGCCCCATTCAATTGGCATCTCTCGAAACCGATGAGACGATGCTTCAACTTGATTCATTAGTCTTCTGATACGCGAGCAGTGCAAATGAAAGACCGGGAATCTGAGTGGGATCACGCCGGTTGTTTAGTAAACGTCGTAGACTGCGATCTCCCAATAGACGAGAAACGTTGGGTTGGAGGAGAAGTTGGGCCCTTCGAGAAATATCTCAATCTCCAGACCCATCTCGGCCTTGCCCAGCAAGTCAACAGGCAGACGTTCCAGTGAAGTATAGAGCGTCTTGCTGTAGTCGTTGCGAAAGTCCCACTGTGTACGGTTCATCACCTTCTGTGGATACATTCCGAATATGCGTACTTCGCTCGTTTCGCCAAGTCGCCTTGGGGGGAGATAGTAGCCAATAATCCGCGCAACCTCGATTGTGGCGTCTATCTGCTGATTCGCCCCCATTCTGAGGACGATCTTGAGTTGGTTTCCTTTCGCGAGGAACTGTTGGGAGCGGAGATAATTGACGGGTTTCGCCTCGGTCAGTGTTCCGCTCACTGTGAGCAGGTGTGCCTCACGGTAAGTAGGTATCCACGCAGTTGTTACCATAGGGATCAGGAGGACGATCAAGACTAGAGCCGCTGTGATCCACGATGACCGAGCCACATCCAAGACCTCCAGAGTCGCCCAGACGTGGAGCGCACTGATTCCTATTAAAAGCGCCACCCATCCTGAGAACGAACCGGAACACAGGAGAACGAGAGATGCGGGATCACAAGCGTCATAGACTGATCGAAATCGATTGGCCAGAGTCCGGCAAGTGCAAACCACCACCAAAGCCGTCGACTGAGGAATTCGAGGCAGGGATTGATGCTGCTCGTTCCGCGATAGAGCGCTTCCACCTGTCACATCTGGCCGTCTATGGCGACCCTGAAAACTTTGCGAATATCGCCTACTTGACAGGTTCTGACCCACGATTCGAATAGTCCGTGCTCGTTATCGCGAAGCAGGGGGATCCCGTCATCGTTGTGGGAAATGAATGCGCAGGCTGCTAACTGCGAGTCCACTGTACAGAGCAAGGAAGCTTCGTAGCGAGCTCCACCAATCCCTCTCACTGCTGGATATGCCGCGGGATAGAAGTCGTCCGATCAAGGAGATCCTCCGGAACAGAGGCATCGAGGAGGGTTCCTCCGTAGGTTGCGTTGGCTGAAAATACTACTCGGAGTCGGAGCATCCGGATAGCAAACATGCGATTGAGATACCGTCCTTCTCTGTAGATACACTATGCGAATTGGCCGGCAGAGAGAATGTGACCAATGCAACGAGCATATTCATGAACTCAAACGATGGCCTGAGGACCCACTGTTCTCCGTCTGAGATTGCTTACTTCGAATGCACGAACATCCTGGACTCGGAAGGCGTCAAACGTATGATATTCGGCCTTCGCGAAGGCACGATCGATTACGACTTGGTGAAGCTCGTGGAATGCAACGGAGAACCCGTGGGTTGTCGCCTGACGTTGGTCACCGCCAAGAACATGGATCGCCCACTATCAGGACTAATTGGTGCCGCAATCCGTCGTGGTAGCCTCCCCATAGCAACCACAGGAGCGGCGGCGCATATCTAGTGTGTTCACTATCGCCTGTGAGGCGAACAAGGCTGAGGCGGCCAGACTTGAGAGGACGATCGCTGAGGTTGCGACGATCGTCACGATAGCCGGAGCGCCGAGAGCCGTTATGAAAACCGCGGCAGCAAGAGCGCTGAGTAGAACGATCACTATGGGCACTTGGGCTCTTTTAGCTATTCGGCGTGTCCTCGAAGAATACGTAAGTACGACTGTCAGTGGTCCGGCCAAGTACACTACGCCTATGAGTGAGCTCACCAGAAGCCCAGATGCAATTGCACCGGCCTCATGGTTCATTGGGAAGAGGTCGAACACCGAAGCACCGATCCCCAAGATCCCCATGACAGGGTAAAGAACGAACTTCACGCTCGTTCTCACAGTCTGGTGTTCTCTGATAAATTGTGCAACCGTTGGGCTGAACAAATAGTAGACGGCGTTGAATGCGACCACGAAGTTCGATCCTAGGTTCGTCCTCATGATCGATTTGTCGCGGAAGTTTCTGAGGAACTGAACTTGATCAGTGAGTTCAGACCCATAAGTGGCGGTGGCAATCAGACATGGTCCCCCACCCGCAATCTGAACTGTGAGTGTCGTGCTATGAGTCAGCGATTCACTGCTTCCTGTGATAGCGAGCGTGTAAGTTCCTGTGGGCGCGCCTGACACTCTGACGGTGACGGTTGAAGACGCCGTTCCGCCTATCAGCGGTGTCACGGGATTCCTTTCAAACAGTAGTGTCATGTCGTCTGGCGCACCAGAACTCGTCAGGTTTACGGATGAAAAGAACACTCCAAGCGATTGGACCATGATGGTCGAAGCGGCAGACCCCCCTGGAGGAATAGATAGATATGATGGGGAAACTGTAATCGCGAAGTCAGCTACCCCGGCAGCGATCGTGACCTCCAGATCCGCACTGCGGATCAGTGAGCCGCTCGTTCCGGTCACTCGAAACGTGAACATCCCGACTGAAGCTCCGGGACCGGCCGAAATGATCAGGGTTGATGATACTCCTCTACCAGGGGGAGGAGTTATGGGAGTTGGAAGCGTGTAAGCGACGCCTCTTGGTTCCGTTCCCAACCATGAACCTGCAAGCTCAACGGCTGAGGCAAAACCATCAATCGAGGTCACCGTACATGTGCTCGTTCCGTTAGCACTTTGCACGACAGTCAATGATGACGGATCGCACTCGATGACAAAGTCCGACATCATTGAAAGTCTTGCCACCTTGTTAGCTGAAGACTCAAGTATCCACACGTCACCTGATGCGTCGACTACAACGTCGTGAGGTCGACTTCCAGTCGCCAATGTCCATTCGACAAACTGCTCGTTACTCAACATCTCGAGTCTACTGGACGCTGGAGCGACCACGACAGTTGACGGTAGGATCGGACCGGCTACGTGGGTAAAAAGCGCTCCTGTCGCGGGTTCAAATCGGGTGGCGGTCGGCCGCGAACTCGTAACGATTCCGCCACTAGACGGATCAAGCTTTGCGATCTTGTCTTCCCCATATTCTGAAACCCAAGGGTTCTGCGTCACTGGATTGATGCTGACGCCTCGGACATCAGCGCCGATTGTCGGAACTCGCCACTCCGTGAAAGTGTTGTCACTCCGCAATACCCCGACGTAGTTGTTGGTGCTGGTTGACCCGGGGCTTGTTGAAATGTACCAGACTTGACCCAAAGTGTCTACATCAAGAGAGGCAGTCTGAGTTGAAGGATGGGACGGGATGGCCCAAGTGGTAAACTGACTTGCGGCTCTATCCCATTTGACAATTGCACTGATGCCGGCGAACCAGATGATTCCTGAACTTGCATAGACCCCCTTGGCTCCGCCACCCGCAGCCGCCGGAAGCGTCAGTTCATACACTCTGGCGGTGCCTGTGTTAGGATCGTAGACAATCTCGGCTATCGAATTTCCCTCAAGCTTGGTGGACCATGCTCTGATCTGCGTCCCAGTGGGCTCAACCGAAATGTGCTGTGGGCCTGAATCTGTGGGCAGTGTGTATTCCTTGAACTTGCCCGTACTTGGGAAGAAGAGAAACACCTTGTTCTTGGCGGATTCTGTGCCTAGAACTGCTAGCGATCCTGATATCGTTGTCAGCGCCAAGCTCGTGGGTTTTGAGTCTGGCGTGGGGATGGCCCATTCCCGAAGGGTGTTGTCCGCTGGGTCTAGGTGGGCTACCTTGTTGCCGGATGATTCCACGAACCAGCAGCAGTTCCCGGATGGATCCAGTGCCAGACCGGTCGGTAGGCTGCCGGCAGTCGGAATGGTCCATTCGGTGAGCGTGGCGGTCACATCATCAAGACCATAGGCTACTCGCGTGGTAGGAGTCACAACAATCAGCAGAGACGCAAGCATCAGGAGAAGCAGGAAGACGCCTACAGGCTTGCCAGAAAATGAACGCCTCGTTCGAGACATCATGTTCGCCACCGCCATTCTGGACGTGGATCAGTAACGGCCTCGATGGGGTTCTCCTATCCGCATACCGTGTTTTTATCTGTTCCGAACTTGCGCGCCCAACGCAAGTACGCTGACCGGTTGAAGCAGGTGTCTTGAGTCGAAGCCTCTCAAAACGTCCTTCCTACCAATGGCAAGGGTTCACGGTATCGGGTGAAGCTTCCTTTTCTGGGCCAGAGCCCTATGACTCGGAATTCAACTACAATCACTAGGGCGTCAAGGGTTCACTCCAAACACAGTGATGTACGTTCTCGGACTGCCGGACAGTCGTACACGTTCTGATTCTAGCACTCGGAGAGAACCTGCAATCGATTCGAAGGCTGTGTGTCGTTAGGTGCGCACATATTAGTTACTTGACGGCTACTCGCTTGTTCAGTGAATGGCACGGCTCCGTGAGGACGAATGAAACGCTATCCGACGATACTGGTCCTGCTATTGGTCGCAGTCGCCCTTGTTGCTCGTTTTCAGGTCTTTGCCATGGCGCAGCATGCTCCATATGTCCTAGCGGAAAAGCCATTCTATACGTTACGAGATAAGCAAGTTCTGCTCCAAGGTGGAGGGTACCCCCCAGCGAAACCCTACCATGTCTGGCTTCAGACCCCGGTCGATAACTCTACTCGCTATACTGGAGTCAGTTTTCTCACCACGGAGAAAGGAGAACTCCCATCCATCCCTCCGGCAACAGCACCCCCAGCCGTCCTGCTACCGATCGAACAGAATTCCGCGCTCGGAACGTATCTGGTGAGCATTTCAAACTCCACGACGTCGGATTCCGCGACGGCACGAGCACACTATGGGATCTGGGGCGCCGGCAAGTCCGTCTATCAGCGTACAGAAGTCATTCAAACAACGGGAGGAGGCATCATGCCCAAGGGCACTCTGAAGGTGACCATCCGAAACCCTGGAGGCGTCATCGTAAACGATATCAGCGTGACCGCAAACGAAACTGGCGCCTTTCTCGCGACTTGGAGGATCCCTCCGGACGCGATGAAGGAATCCTACACAGTTCTCATACAGGGTACGGGCACATACGATGACTCAGCCGCAGAGTTTGCGTCGACCTCTAAGTTCTCTGTAGCTCCAGCTCTGCTGAGCGTAAGAGTTTACACCCAGCCTGATGGGGCCTATGAGAGGACACAGAAAGCCACCGCGGAGTTCGCGATACTCTATCCCGACTCCACCCCAGTCATAAGCATGTATGAAGGTCTCAAACCTGCCGCATTCTATGCGGGGCAGTTCAAGAGAGCGGACCTCACCCTTGTAGCCACTGACACGACCAGCGGGATCTGGGCCGTCGAACGCCGGATCCTGAGAAACGCTACCCTCAGCGCAGACTACAGGTTTGTGATGCCGGCAAATGGATTCGATGATGGGTACGGAAACACTGGCCCAGAGAGAGATGTTGAGACTGACAGTTTTCCTGTAGTATCCGCCACACTTCAGGTGAGCACTACCCTCAACTCGACCCACTACCAGATTCCGCTTGACACGATCACCGCGTACACCCAGGTCAACTATCCAGATGGGTCATCGGTCACGAACGCTACCGTTCGAGCATGGTTGAGTGCCGCGGATTCGGAGGCGAACGCCACCGTGACTTGCGACAAATCCGGTGGGGTCTGCGTCATCAGGTATACCTTCTCGCTGCTCGACCTGATTCGGCTTGGCGCTTGGACTCTGACAGTGGAGGCTAGAGATATCTACGGAAATGCTGGATCTGCGTCTCTTGGGGTCGTTGTCGAACCCTACTACTTCCTCGCAATTCTGATCGTAGCTGTGGTTGCTCTGCTCCTAGCGAGATTGTTCCTGTCAAGGTATTGGCGTCGACTGTATCTTGGAGCGAAGCGCGCCTCGTCAGCGCTCAGGTACCGTCGGAAGCCATCTCCTCTCGGTCGCTACATTAACCGTTCTCGTAATAGTCATCAGACTCGTCCTGATTGTACTCACTTCGTAGTCGCGAAGTAGGTCCCGAGTCTCCTGGCGACATCTTCGGGCATCGACTCTGCGACCGTCTCGAGTTGAATCCTTTCCATGAAACCACAGTCGCTTGTATAGTACTCCTTCAAGCTGGGTCGAGAGTTCATCCTCAAATTAAGCGCATAGTAGTCCAGACTTCTGTCTAGTGGGCCCGAGAGCAAGCTCATGTTGAGGCTTTCGACCCCAAGGTGGTAGTAGCCTTTCAAGATTCTGGAGATGCCAATAGAAAGGGCTTCTAGACTTCGTTCGTCCATGTTAGATATGGATGACAATTTGGGGAATACTCCCAAGACTTCGTTGTTGGCTTGAGGAGCGTAGCTCGCCAGCCAAGTTACAGATTCGTCTACATGGATTAGCCTGTCCCCAATTTCCAGTTCCGTTTCGACCAGGTCCTGCCAGTAGTTGCTCCCGTGCTTCCCGTAATATGCTTCGCTGCGGCGAATGAGCCTCTCCTGAAGATAGGTTGGGCTTCTATCGGCTAGGGCCTGAAGGTGAGGATGAATTATGCTTCCACCGGCGGGTGGCATGTAATTCCAGTCTATGGATCCATATTTCACATCGTGATTTCCGCGTTGGGTACGCAACAAATAGTCAACGCACACGCGCATGCAGTCGTGGATGATCCTTGGAGAGAATTCGTTCAGTGCGAGGTGATGGTGTTCTGAGAATACCGCGATGGCGTGATGCTCGCCGAAAGGGTATAGATTTGGGAACAGAACTGCGGAACCGACCTTGAGCCTCTTCTCGTCCATGAGTTGATCCGGAAAGCAGGGGGTCATGCTCTCAAGGTTCTCTGGACAGAAGATGCAACCTTTCCTAGACGTCTCTATGACGCTGGTCGCAGAACTGCCGCGCTTAGCTGCCTGCCTCACTCGTTCAGATCGTCTTATGTTGATTCTGCAACGCATACCGGTTAGAGGATCTCGCCTATACTCTATGGGTTGCACCTCAAGGGCAAAGTTGGATAATGGACTGCACAGCCGCGCTTCGCGAAGCTCCTTCTCGAAAGTCAAGACTCTCAAGAGTCAAATCACAATCGCTTGGTCATAATCAGTTGGATGAACTTTGTTATGCGGACTGGCCCTCGGCAACTGTTGAACTCCTCTATCAAAAAGTATATGTTGTTTGCGAGGATATACCCTCACGTGAACGATGCGAGCTCTCGACCCCGACGCTCAAAGGTCGATATCAAGGGTCGGGCATGCCGAGATTCTGATAGGAATACCCTCGTACAACAGCGCCAAAACGATCGGTCACGTGATAACGCAGTCAGCCAAGGGGTTGTCCGAGTATTTCAGCGACGGTCAGAGCTTGATCCTAATTTCTGACGGCGGGTCTGCCGATGGAACTGTGGAGATTGCCGAAGCCCTTCACTTGCCACGAGGAGTCCAGCTGATAACTTGCAGATATCAAGGCGTGCCGGGAAAAGGAACCGCAGTAAGGGCCATCTTTGAGGCGGCGATCCAACTAGGCGCCACGGGCCTAGCCATGATCGATTCAGATCTACAAAGCATCACACCATCTTGGATCAGATTGCTGATCCATCCGACGCTCAATCAGGCAGGCCTCGTCACTCCAAGATATGATCGACACAAGTATGATGGTACGATCACAAACCAGTTGTGCTATCCTCTGACGCGCGCCCTATACGGAAGGAGAATTAGACAGCCCATAGGCGGAGACTTCGGACTCTCCGCAAAACTAGCAAAGACGTTGATTGAGAGCCCCCTCTGGGAAACACCGTTCGTCCCCAGATTCGGGATCGACATATTCATCACAAGCTCCGCGCTCGCAAGCGGATTCACTGTTGAAGAAGCTGATCTTGGTGTAAAGGTCCACGAGTCAAAGGATCCTGCACTGCAACTCGCTTCGATGTTCAGAGAAGTGGCAGGCTCAGCGCTAACCTGCATGCGAGAGTATGAGGACTTCTGGAGAAAGATCAAGGGCAGCTCTCCGGTACCCCTACACAGGAACGATGTCACAAGGATTGAACCACCGTCTGTTACCGTGAGCCTACACAGGCTGATTGAAGAGTCAAGAAATGTGTACTCTCGGTCCGACCACTTCAAGTCGTCTCTCACACCTGACCTCAGGCGTGAGCTTGACCACTGCATGTCCGCCCTGCCGGATGGCCCTGAGCTTTCAGTAGACATCTGGGCAAGGACCGTCTACGAAGTATCTGCAAAGTTCAAAACGTTTGATGAGACTAGGAGTTCGCTTCTTGAAGGCTTGAGAGCGGTCTGGACCGCGAGAGTGGCGACGTTTGTCAAGCAGACAGCCTCGATGACCAATGAAGAAGCTGAAAGAAGAGTGGAGGAGGATGCAGCATACTTCGAAGAGGCGAAGAGCGAGCTCGTGAGAATCTACTGACGCAGGATGATTCCTCTTGAAGATAGCGATCGTTAGGTCCACACTTCATACGGGATCAGGTCAGACTGTTCATGTCCGAGAGCTCTCAAGACATCTGAGGAGGCTCGGCAACGAAGTCTCCGTATTCAGCCGGAGCATCGAAGACCAAGATCTATCCCAAATCGGGGTTGAGCTCAGATTCTTACTCGACAATGTTCCGTTTATTCGTCATCTGGGCTTCGCCGCAGCTTGCCTCTCTGGTATCGAGGACTTTGACATCGTTCACACGCAATATCATCCTGATATTATTGCTGGCAATTGGGTTCACAAGTTCAAGAAGCGGCCGCACGTCTTCACCTACCATGGATTTGCTCCGGCAAGGATGTGGAGGAATCCGTTTCAGAAACTGAAGATGATAGACCACCGGGTAGGAACTTTCTTTTCACTCAGACTGGGGTTGGACAGGATAATTGCGGTCAGCCACTTTTTGAAGAGAGAACTTGTGAGATGGTACCGTCTGGACCCCGAGGTAGTCCGTGTGGTATACAACGGTGTCGACTTGGAGCGGTTTAGCCCGGAGCTTGATGGCGGTAAGGTGAGGGTGCGCTATTCTCTCGGGGAGAGCCCGCTTGTGGCGTTCGTTGGAAGGTTAGCACCGTACAAGGGACCGCAGTTCCTACTGGAGGCGATTCCGCGCGTATTGAAGGAAGTGCCGAATGCCAAGTTCATTTTCGTTGGGTCGGCGAGATTTGACCTAGCTAGGATTGGCGAGTTCGTGCGTACGCCGCAGGTTAGAAAAGCAGTCAGATTCACGGGGTACGTAAACGACAATGCACTCCCGGACTTCTATGCATCATGCGACGTGTTCTGCTATCCCAGCCTGTGGGAAGGTTTCGGCCTGACCCCTGCTGAAGCCCAAGCCACCGGGAAGCCTGTTGTGGCATTCAAGACATGCGCTCTCCCTGAAGTCGTACAAGACGGCGTTACGGGATTATTAGTTCCGCCACGCGATTCAATCGCCCTAGCAGGAGCCGTCGTGAGACTTCTACAGGACTCCGAGCTGAGGAGAAAGATGGGACAGGAGGCGAGAAGTAGAGCTGAGCGTATGTTTTCCTGGGAAAGAGCCGCACGCCAGACCCTGAGGGTCTATGAGGAAGCTCTGGAGGTGCATAAGAAACACCGATGACCACTGGTGTCGCCATTGTGGACATGGACGGTACCCTCCTGTCCAAACGATCCATCGACGTGTTCTGCATAGGGCTAGGTTTGACGGAAAGGCTGGCCGAGGTCGACAGACTTTCTCCGGATCTTCCTGCATACAGGGTTAGTGAAATGATCGCTGCATTCTTCAAAGGTTTGCCGAGACACAGCCTTGAGGGTCTGTTCGACTCGATACCTCTTAGTGACGGCGCCGATGAATTCGTCAGCTACCTCAAATCGAAAGGATTCTTCATCGCGATCGCCACTGACTCGTACGAGTTCTTGGCGGAGAGGCTAGCTAGGAAGATTGGCGCGGACACAGTCTACGGGAACATAGTCGAGATGCAAGACGGACTGCTGACGGGCAGACTGCTGACAAAGCCTCGGTGTTTGAAGATCAAGGGTTGCAGGCAGTACTCGACTTGTAAGCTCTGGTTCATGAGAGAACTCAGCGACAGAGTGGGAGGTCTCACGCTCGCGGTCGGCGACGGCGAATCCGACTTCTGCGCCATTACCGAGGCGGACATGGGAGTCGCTTTTCGTCCGAAAACCCAGTCGATTGCGACGGTTGCCGATACGGTTGCGTCGGATTACTCAGAGGTCGAGTCCTGGCTGCAAAGAGAAATCACGACCCGTCGATGCCAATCAAGTTGATAGATCAGTTGAATGTTTCTCCTTGTTCGCAGATTGATGGTGGAAGGGCACCGGTGTTAGAATCCTCTGTGGGCTAAGTTAATCTGAATCCATATCGTTTCCTTGTAGTTAGTCGAGGAGATGCGGTCAAACGGTAGAGCGGCCATGGCAAGGGCGGTAACTCGTGTCAGAAGGGGAATTCTCAAGTTTCTTGAGAGGAGGGTCGCTGAAAGGCGGGAGGGTCTTATCGAGCAGGTCGTGAGGCTCAAGAAGTCTCTTGTTTCCACCGACGAACTTGGACAGAAGCAGCCGCTCACTGTCTCAATAGTGATCCCCACGTTTCTGAAAGATCGCAGTGAACTCTCAGGATATCGGTTTGAAGTCATCCGGAACGAACTAATTGAGTTGGGTCATCTCCTGAGGCAAGGTGTCGCCGATGAGATAATCATCATCGACGGCTCCACAAAGGGTTCCGGAGCTATCGACGACTCACTGATGAGACAAACAATTTCAACAATGAATCGCAGCCTGTCCATCTTTCACGACGAGGTTGACCTCATCCAAAAGTACAGAGTCACAAGAGAGAAAGCTGCTGTTGGGCTCTACGATTTTGTAGTTCGCGTTGTTCACCAACTGGATCCTGAGATAGGTAGGGCGCTGAAGGTATCCCAGGTGCTCCCTCAAGGCCTGCCGACCGGGAAAGGCGCTGCGCTTTGGCTAGGCATAGGTCTCTCCTCAGGTGACGTGGTGTGTTTCGTGGATAGCGACATTAGAAGCTTCCAGGGATGGCAGGTGGCTGCGTTACTCAAACCTATCCTAGAGTCGTGGAGACGAACCGAGAACTCTGTGCTCTATTCAAAGGCGCACTATGCGCGATTGGCAGTCAATCTTGACTCTCCGGAAAGAGGCTTCTACAAGCTTGGAGGCCGAGCGACGAGACTATTCGTGATCCCACTTGTTCGAGCCCTCTCGAAGCGGGGCGTGCTCGGAGGACTTGAAAAGCTTCGCTACCCGCTTTCAGGAGAGTTTGCTGGAACTAGAAACCTATTCGAGTCTATCTCCTTCCCGCCGGGATATGATGCGGAAATGGCAATCCTCATCCAGATGTGGAAGAGAGGCCTAGTGAGCCGAATTGAACAGGTCGATCTCCGTCTGTTTCAACACTTCCCGCAGAGCGACAAGTCGATTTATCAAATGGTTAGGCAGATCGCGGATCTTGTGGTGTCCGAGCTGAAGGATCAGGTAAGCTTTGATCAGAAACTGGTTGACGACTATCTTTCAGAGGCCACGAAGGACATAGCGCTAGCGCAAGAGATGTACGAGAAAGCCGAGGTGAGGGTTGAGATAGAACACGAGGTGAAGAGGGATTTCTTCAAGGATACGGAAGGAGACAGGAAGAGGGTTCTTGCCTATGCAGAAGAGTTGAGAAACGTGATAGTTGATTCGGGGCAACCTAAGAAATCATCTGCACAACGACTTCCAAGCTGGGAGAGCATAAGAAGAGATGAGAAGGGAGCAAAACTGCAGTCTTTCATGAGAAGAAGAGCGGTCACGTCTACAGTCGAACTTCTCTCAAAGGAAGGCCTAGTCGGTCTTTGAGGGTCGCCGTGATGTATCGATATGTCAATCTAGGGGGAATGCATCTTCATGATCCAGTCGAATTCAGGAGGAATGGGGAATGCCTATCGAACAGTTGTTGACTGAGCTCTGGTCGACGATCGTAGACTACGCGCCGAGGATAGTGGGCGCCGTCATTATCCTGTTAGTCGGTTGGGCCTTGGGGCGAGTGCTTGGCAAGGGGCTTTCAAGATTTCTGCAGAGAGCCGGAATCGCCGACAGTCTGGGAAAGACCGTCATTGGAAGGGCGCTCGTTCGATCCGGCGTCACATCCACTAGGTTTCTCGAGCTTCTCGTCAGATGGTTCGTATATCTAGTTGCGGTTCTAGCCGTGGTCGATGTGCTAAGGATAACCGCACTAAACGCCTTCGTGAGCGCCGTAGTACAGTATCTGCCGAACTTTATCGCAGGCATCTTCATCCTGCTTTTCGGTCTCGTCGTCGTCGATTTCGTAGGGGATGCCATTGCAGCGATAGGGAGAGAAGCAAAGATCGAGCTTGCCCCGATCCTCTCAGCGGGGATCAAGCTCTTCTTGTATCTGACGGTGATCGTTATCGCCTTGACGACCATGAGGATCGATGTCACAATATTGAACGAGTTTGCCAAAGCTATAGCATGGGGAATCGGCATTGGCACTGCAGTAGGATTGGGAATAGCCTTCGGCTGGGGACTCAAGGATTACGTGGCAAGAAACATTGACAAGTGGATAACGTCCGCCGAGAGCATCGCTACGAAAGGCGAGGACTTCTGGAGCTGGTACACGCGTTCCAGAGAAGAGAAGGAAGCCACATAGCCACGTGGGAGACTCGTGAGCTCTATAAGCGAAGTGCGGCTACTGTCTTGCGGATCACCAGTCGATGCTCACATGATGCAACAGAGTTGGAACGTCGTCTCTGCCTATTGGTGTGGAACTGTCATCTCCGGTTGCTCGGTCATCCACCTGCAAGAGGTCTCTGTAGACTAAGCGGTTGAGATTCATCGGAGTGACAACAATGACAAAACGTGTTGGAATCGTCCACTACACAAGTCCCGGAGGTTTGGTCGGCGGCGTGGAACTCGTGATAGACTATCATGCCCGACTTTTGGCTCAAGCTGGATACGAGGTGCACCTAATATCCGGAAACGAGGGTGCGGTCGACCACGCGAACGTCGTCGAACATGACCTTCCACTGATCTCTCCTAGGAACCCGCGCGTACTTCGCGTTCAAGAAGAGATCTTGCACAACCAAGATGAGACGCCTGATTTCAAACTGCTCAAGAAAGAGATCAAGACGGAGCTATTGAGAGCTTTAACAGGCGTAAAGCGATGCATTGTTCACAATATGCCGTCGATGCCATTCAACTTCGCAGCGACCGCCGCTGTCAATGAGATCATGGATGAATCGGACATCAAGATGATCTACTGGCTGCATGATAGCATACTCCTGAGAGGCGAGTGGAAAGATCGCATAGGGAAGTTCCCTGCAAGTCTCCTTCACCATAAGAACCCGAGAACAGTCTTCGTTGCTCCGACGCGTTCTAGAGCGAAGCAGCTCGGAGAACTACCAGAACCGTACAAGATTGACGACGTTCTTGTCATCCCGAACGGTGTCAGCATTGAAGAATACATCAAGATCGATCAAACCACCAAGGAACTGATGAAGAGACTAGGTCTACGTTTCGAGAACTACGTAATCGTCACTCCCGTCCGAGTCACGCCGAGAAAGAACATCGAACTCGCTCTGCAAGTCGTAGATGAGCTTAAACATCTCTTGGGAGCTGCACAGGACATTAGGCTTCTCATTACCGGTCCTCCGGATCACATGGCAACGAAGATGGGCATCGCATATTTGGAGTATCTGCGGGAAATCATCGAGAAGCGCGGACTCGGAGAAGACGTAATCTTCTGTCATGAACTCATCAACCAAAGGAGAGAGTTCGAAAACGGCCACGTAAAGAAGTGGAGCGTTGCAGACGTCTACAACATAGCAGACCTCGTATTCATTCCGAGCAAGGAGGAAGGCTTTGGACTTCCGGTGATTGAGGCGGGAGCATCGCGAAAGCCAATCTTCTGCTCCAGGATCCCTCCGTTCCAAGAATTGCTGAGAGATGACATCGAGGGCAGCATGTTCGACTTGAACGAAGATCCAAAGAGCATCGCCTTCAGGATCTACAGATCCTATCTAGGGGACAAAGTAGAGAACAACTTTCACAACGTTATCAAGAGATTCGATTGGGAAAAGGTGATCCTCGGCAAGCTTGTGTCACTGCTTTCGAGCTATTCTCCCAGCGATCGCGGTTAATGAAGAAACCCATCAGAACCACTCACAGATCGATAGCGAAAGTCGCTCCATTGGAAGAAACATGGTTTCTCGAAAGAGCTTCCAACTCTCGAGGGAGCCCCGCAAACTCGAAAGACCGCCATTATGTCCACATACTGCACATTTAGTGTTGACTGTGATCCCTGACCCTCTCGTGGGAAAAACCGCTGTCTAAGTTTCGTCTGCAAAAGTGCCTCAGACGTCATCATACATGGAAGCCTAGAGGACGCCGTAAGCCGCGATCGTGCCCGAAATGCAAGAGCGCTTTCTGGGATAGGCCGACAAGAGACATCATAGTCGCACGCAAGAGATTCACCCTGAGAAAGCGATGAAACGGACGCGATTGGAGCTCATGTCAGATCGACTTGAAGTTGTATTCAGTACGAGCGTTCATATTGACTGCCAAGACCCATCGTGGGGCTCCTCAGCGAGTTTGCAGTATGTCTGAGTGGAATGGTAGCAGAACTAGAGTCCTGACGGCTTAGTTTCTACGCTCGATGACAAGAGGAGTACTGGGCCATCTTTGCCCACGATTCTCGCCGTGGCGCCGGGTTTGAGCAAAGTGTCTGACTTCGCTTTCCAGTACTCGCCATGATACTTGACATAACCTGTTGCTCCGGGTTGGATTTCGTCAACGACCTCCACTTTGTGCCCGATGAGCTCCCCTATGGCGGGCTTCAGCCTGCGGGCCTTGACGATCTTGTAAACCATGAAGAGGGTGAAGGCTCCGACCACGAGAGCAGCGCTTAGAACAATCATGACGAAGCTCATGTACCATTCGGGCGAGATTATCCAGCGGGTCGCATCAAGAGGAATCAGGAGCAGACTCCCTAGCACGATGAATGCGAATCCGGCGCCGCCCAACAATCCAAACCCCGGCGTGTAGGCTTCGGCTATCATCAGAACCGCACCTATAAGGACTAGAATAAGGGACCCTAGGCTGACGTCGAGTCCCACACCAATCAGACCTATGATTAGTAGAAGAGCGCCGATTACTTCAGCGCCGTACCCGGGAGACGATATTCCGAAGACCAGTGCGTACAAGCCTACGAGGAGGGCCATCGACGCGAGAAGCGGATCTGAGACGATCGCCAATAGCCGAATCCTCACGCTCACGCCGTACTCCTCAATGCTTCCACCGCTTGTCAGAACGGTCACTTGGCCAGTGAAGGTCTGTACAACCCTTCCATCCGCCGCCGCAACAACCTCAGCCACACTCGGGGCCAGAATCTCTATCACTCCCTGCGCCAATGCCTCGTCAGCATTCAGGTTGAGGTTCTGCTCAATGAAAGCTCGGGCGGCAGTCTCGTTTCGTCCGTGGGCTCTTGCTCGTTCCGCTATGAACGCGGTGAGTGCGTTTATGGTCTTGGAGTCGGTTACCGGTTCTGAGCTGCCCAGCGGAGAGTAGCTTACGGGTTGACTGGACCCCACTATAGTGTGCGGGGCCATGGCTGCGACATGCGCGCCCATCAGAATGAACGCCCCCGCTGACCAGGCTCTTGCTCCTGCAGGGTAGACGTATGCAATGAATGGAACCGTGGACCGTTCCATCGTGTCGATAATTGTCATTGCCGCGCTTAGGAGTCCACCGGGCGTGTCGATCAAGAGAACAATCGCGCTTATGGCCTCGCTCTCTGCACGCCGGGTTGCCTCAATCACCATTTCAGCCGTGGATGCGGTTATGGGACCGGACAGCTCAACGGTCATCACCCGAGGCGTCGCTGAAGCGTCAACAGTGAGCGCGACAACTTGGAAGGACACGAAGAGGATTACGAAACATAGAGAAAGGCTTGGCCTCGGTTTCACCGAGCCTCTTTCCCATCGGTCTTGACGCTCTTCACCATGCCAACGATTCTTGCTATCTCCTCGCCTTGGGTTGTCGTGGTGACGACTACCATGTTCTTCTCACGGGCAATGTCCGTGAGCGTCTGCAGTTCTCGAAGACGGATTGCGAAGGGGCTGCTCATGTAGCGGTCTGCGGCCTGCGCCATCTTGTCGGCAGCTAGCAACTCACCCTCTGCCATGATGATTCTTGAGCGCTTCTCGCGTTCAGCTTCCGCCTGTTTGGCAATCGCTCGAAGCATGCTCTCAGGCATGCTGACGTCCTTGATCGCGACGGTCATGACCTTGATGCCCCAAGGATCCGTGTAATCGTCGAGGATTGCGCCCACCTTCTTGCTCAGGTCCTCTCTCTTAGTCAACAGTTCATCTAACTCAACCTGGCCAAGGACATCTCGCAGAGTGGTCTGCGCGAGGAGGTTCGTAGCTTGAAGGTAGTTCTCCACCTGCACAACTGCTTTGGTAGGCTCGTGGACGCGGTAGTAGACGGCGGCATCGACATCCACGCTGACGTTGTCCCGAGTGATTACGCGTTGGTGCGGAACGTCGAACGCGACGGTCCGCAGGTCGATCTTGATGAACTTGTCAGCGATGGGCACAATCAGGAACAAGCCCGGTCCTTTCGCGCCGATGAGCCGACCCAGCCGAAATACGACGCCCCTCTCGTATTCGCGCACAACTTTGATCGCAGACGATAAGATCACCAGAACAAGCAGAATCACGATCAGATATGAAACCGAAGACTCTAGGAACTGCCCGACTTGCAGAACAACTCCGGACGAAATCACACACAATCTCCAGACACAGATAGGCCGCGCCACTTAAATCTCGTTCGGACGGCAGAAGCCACGAAGAAGAGGCGCGCGTATGACTAGGAGATCAATCGCTTCAACCTGAACCAAGCCTCAATTGGAATCCGAGAGCGGATTCGTGGTCTTTAGTGGCGGCTTGATCCGATACTCTGGGAATTGGAATTGGTAGGTAGGACGCTTGGAATGCCTAGCCGAGCGGTCAACATTGCTACAGCAGATGGCGACTCAGCTGTTACAGGACAGCCCTAGTATCCGAAAACAATACGACCGAGACAGAACGGTAACTGACTCAGAACTCTTAAGTTCGATGCCACGCAGTTACTATGTCTGATGAAACTCCATGGCGGAAAAGGAAAAAGAAAAAACTGCTGAAGCCCTCAGGCAGTTTCAGGAGCAATACGACAGGAAACTCGATGAGCTACGCGCGATGTTTGATGGGCTCCGTGAGAGAGGAACGAAGACGGTTACAGAACGACCGTTCCTTGCCTTGGGCGTAGCATTCGCTCTCGGGCTATCTCTTGGAGTCGCGCTTGCGCGATCAAGATAGTAGCTGACTGGCATCCGAGCGTCAAAGTTACTCGCTACTCGAGCTCGTACTCAAAATGCTGCTGTGAGAAGCTGTTCAAAGAGCTCGTAGCTGGAGGGCAAACCTCCCCTTCCCATTCAGACTGCAATCCATCCGGCCTAGTGTGCAACGTCCCTGCACCTCGCCTATTGGTGCCGCTCGTGATCGTGTCCACCCCCCTTTAGAGTTGAGTTGCCCTTGGATCCGTTGACCATTCTGATCTCAGTTATTCAAGAGTTCTTCGAGTATTTGCATGCTAACGTTTCATCGATTCCTTTTGCGATTTCTTTTGGCGCTGCCATAGTCTTGACCGCTATGTATCTTGCAAGTTTCATCTCCAGTACGCTGATAAAGACATTGCTCATACCTGTTTGGGTCTTTTCCGTAGTGACGTATTTCTTCCCCAAGTTGATACCGAAAGAGTATGAGTTCGCATCTCTCGCCATATTCGCTACCATGGTATTTGCGGGCACTGTGATAATGAGGCTACGACGCAAACCTCAGGCGCAGGCTGCGATGGACAGGGCTTTGTCAGAGATTGTGGAATGGATGAAAGCGTCTCAGCTATTGAATCCGAACCTGCAAACTGATCCAGAGTACGTCCAGCGTCGGATAAGAGAGATACTGAAGAGAAACAAGGTGGCCTGACTTGGGGGTAAGGGGCAACGGAGCGGAATGAAGACCTGCCTAGTTCGAACTCTCATAGCGCGATCGTGCGAGCTGATGCAACGCAATTCGACGAGCAGTTCCCGAGATGAGCCGCGCAAGTCTGCCGGGCGCTTCAGGGGTCAGAAAGCAGCCTGACGATCATCTGATGGTCCTCTTGACATCCTCGGACGTCATCGATCCGGGTTTAGGATTCGGATCTGACGTAGCGCGATGTTTACTCCCTCGTTGGCCAGTCTCTCCAGTATTTGCTGCCGAATCTCCGTGGTTGCTTGGAAGAACCTTGGAGTTGGAACCCAGAACAGAAGCGTCAACTCTACCCCCGTCTCCTTGAAGTCTCCCACCAGCAATGTTGGTTCAGGTCTTTTCAGTACATCAGGATTCGCCGTGAGCAAGTCCTTGCAGATTGTGACCACCTTTCTCATATCGGCCTGCGGCTCGACGGGCAGCACGATATCAGCTCTGCGCTGGTCTATGCTGAAGTTCTTGATCGTAGACCCTGAAACTTTCGAATTGGGTATCACGACTTTCTCTCCGGTCCACGCCCTGACTGTTACGCTCCTGAGGGAGATGGCTTCCACTTGGCCGCTCTCTCCATCGATAACGACCGGGTCGCCTACTTTGAAGGGCTTGTCAGCCGTCAGTATTATCCCGCTTAGGATGTCGGCGAAGACCTCCCGGGCAGCCATGCCGACGACGATGCCTGCGAAACCTGCTGAAGCCAGCAAACCGTAGAGAAGTCCACTTATACCAAGATTTGCCAGAATTACCGAGAGCGCTGCTAGATATAGGATGACCGCCCCGAACCTCTCAATCATGGTAGTGTAGTGGGGTTCTAGTTCAGCGGAGGTAGCGAATCTCTGGATGGCCTTTCGCAAAACAAGTCTGTTCAGCAGATAGGCTACGAGTATCACAACCCCTGCTACTGTCGCCTGAGATACGTACGTCGAAATGCTTCCTGCCAAGAGTTCGCAGACCCCCTTGAATGTTGGATTCACCCTTCGCCGAGGTATTATAGTGTATCCAACGGAGAATACAGCGTCAGTTCGACAGTCCATTGCAAGAGAGCATTCCGAGTTTCCCGAATGCGGTGAACCGATAGGATCGCGACGGTATGAGAGCAAATCTGTGTACGAAGCTTAGAAGGTCAGCCATCCATTGGACAGCCGGTATCTCCAGCTGATCGTTCCCCCAGCTGTTCTCTAGTGTGTGATCTTCGACGAACAGGGGGTGTTCCTCTTCTTGTCTCTGCATTTCTCATTCTCTGATAGCTGTGCGCCACTTCTTGCAGCTTTTGCCGGATCTCCTTGGCACTCTTCAAGAGCTTTCCCGTATCCATCTTTACCCCATACGTGTCGTCCAACGTGCTGAGCAGTGTCGCTGCACCTTCAGGGTCGGGCATGAACACTGCAGCAGGAGTCAGAAAAGCGACCCCGGAGATCTTCCTAGTCAGGCACTGGCCCAGAACGCTACCTGCTATCCCGTGAATAAGAACATGTCCAGAGAGCATTTTGACACCCCTGGCCTCGCATTCCTTGCGCTTCTCGGGTTGCGCGGCACAAAGCGATTCACGTTTCTTGGGAATGCCTCTGACCGGGATACCTTCCAGCACGACCAATTCCTTCGCTTTTCTTTCTTCTGCCCAATCGAGGAGTGCAGAGCTTATGTTGTACAGGCCTTCGGAAGCTAGGGGGTATCGTATAGCACAACGCATAGTCTCCCCTCTTCATCTGAGTAGACCCTGAAGGGGTGCTTCAGTTTCCAAACGCTCGAAACTGCGCGTACTTGCCTCATATGGCCGGTGAAGTTGGTGGACAAGAATGGAGACGACGGGCAATAGGTGCTCGACTGTTTGGTAAGGTCAGTCTTATTAGGGCTCGAAGAGAAGATCGGGGTGGTGAGCGTTGTATTGGCCAAGAAGAAAGCCAAGAAGGCCAAAGGGAAGGCCAGAAAAGCGGGGAAGAAGCGAACTACCATCTCTCCTTGGTAGTCCATGCCCGCACGATATCTCTCTCTCCGGAGTTTCTCCGGTAGGTTTGGTTATCGTGATATACGCACTGCTCACGATATCCTGTCGTAAGCAGCGTGTAGGTCGCTAGGAAGATCAACATCGCGACCAACTGGTCGCTGAAAACCTGCATCCGCATCTCCAGAACCGGTGCTATCACATCATGTAAGTATTCAATCAAGATAGAGGATTCTTTACTGGTAGATTGTGAGGACGACCTTATGCGGGGGTTTTCCTCCCTTGTCACAAGTCGCGGGATCATAGAGTAGATCCAAAAAAGGTAAATCCAAATCGATACGAAACCGTAGGAATAGTGGATTGCTAGGAGGGGGCGGTGAAAAGTGGCCAAACGGCCCATGCGGGGAAAGGAGGTGTAAGGAAGCCGTGTCTGAAGAACAAAGCAAGAGCATCAAGGCGCTTGCCTACAGGGGCGCTATACGTGGTATTCATGAAGCACTGAATAACAGGGATGTGGAAAAGGCGGTTTCCTTCTTTGCCGATGATGCGACCATGATAGCGTGTGAAGGCATATTCAAGGGCAGGGAGGAAATCAAGCGTAGATTCACATGGTTCCTCCGACAGTGGTCAGAGCTCAAGGTCACAGAGAATAAGCTGATTCTCGAGGGAAATCGCGCTGCTCATGAGTATGTGATTGAAGGTACCACACGTGAGGGTAAGGGACGTTTTCCGGGCGTGGCCATCTATGCGTTTGGAAACGGGAAGGTTCAGCAAGTTCACGATTACTACGACAGACTTTCGATAGCTCAGCAGTTAGCCAAGGGATGGCTTGCACGCAGAATAGTCAGTTCTATTATTGAGCGAATGGAAGAGGGATTGCATCGACGCGCTGTTTTCTTTCCGTACAGGCGTCGCTTCAGCCAAGGATAACGTGAACGCATCATCAGGTTCAGGAGAGATATCGACTTAGTTCCCCCGGGTGACACGGATTATGTCCGACCCCGTGATTATCCCTGTTTTGCCATGATCACTCTCCACCATCAACCTTCGCACGCGATTGTCTTGCATCTTGTTGGCCGCCTCTTCAACAGTGGACTCCTCGCTGATGCTTACTATCGGGGAGCTCATTACCTCGCTAACCGTAACCTTCGTCGGATCCAACCCTCTAGATACGACCCTGCCAATTATGTCACGGTCTGTAATCATACCCGCGGACTCCTCCCCGCGCCTTACAAGAAGTGACGCGATCCCCCTCTCATGCATTAGCCTTGCCGCCTGCATTACGCTGTCCTCCGCGTTGACAGCAACCAGGCTTGTAGTCATCAGATCCTTAACTTTCAGCACGATTTCCTTTCGTTCCAATGTTCAAATCTCCGTGATCGTCAGAGTCGAATACATGAAAGTTCGCTTTCAACCTACCTGTGTTCTTGCGTTAGGGTCCTGAGCCCGCAAGGAACTTGTTACGAACAATGAAATATAGCCGATTCCCACTTTGACCGCTAATCGATAGAGAGAGACCGCATTGGAAAGGGAAACAGTCCCAACGAGAAGTGCAGGAGAGACCGGCACATGAATTCGGAATTGTTTGCGCTCTTGCAAGTTGTCATCTTGCTGGGATCTCTCTTCATTCTAGTGAAGTCAAGCGATCTGGTCTCGGATGCTGCGGTCAGTATCGCGCGAACAACCGGCCTAGGCGAGATGGCGGTAGGTTTTCTAGTGTTGTCAGTTGTTACGTCCCTTCCGGAGCTGGCCATCTCAATTCTTGCCTTGGGATCCGGCGACGTAGGCATTTCGATAGGGACCCTGTTCGGATCAAACATAGCCAACCTCGGACTAGTGCTCGGTCTTACCGCGATTTTGGCGCCGGGTGTCTTCAGAATTGCACGAGAATCGTTCAAGACCCTATCGATGATGCTGCTGGTATCGTCTGCGGTTCCAGTTCTGGCATTGGTTGCAACGGGCCTAAGCCGATTCATAGGCTTGGCGTTGCTCGTGACATTTGGGCTGTTCTGCATCTACTACGTCAGGAGTAAAGTACTGCTGGAGAGTGACGAGCCGAAAAAGCATCAGAGTTCACTCAGGCAACTATTGCTGGCAATTGGGGGCGTGGCAGCAGTGCTGGTGAGTGCCCAATTCGTCGTTAGCTCTTCCGTCTCGATCTCGAAGTTCCTTGGCATCGAGGAAGCGGTCATCGGGGCGACAGTAATAGCGGTAGGTACCTCCATGCCAGAACTTTCGATCAGTTTGGCCGCTGCCAGAAGAAACCACATGAATCTAGCCATGGGCAACATTCTCGGATCCTGCGTTACCAACTTGACCTTGATATTGGGGATGGTCTTAGCTTTGTCGACCCCAGCAGTTAACGTCGCAGTCTTCACACAGTTGGTTGTAATGCTGCTGGTAATCAACCTGTCCGTGTGGAGAATGCTGATGGACAACAAAATCGGGCTCGGTGATGGGGTGATTCTAGCTGTCCTGTACCTGGTTTTCCTAGCCTCGAGCGCAGGGGTACAAGTCATGATCTTCTCGCCGGAGTATCTTTCCAGTGCATTGAAGGCAATGATGCGAGTGCTCGCGCTTGCATTCGTGTACGGGATAGTTGCCGTAGTAGCGATAATCCTCGCAAAAACGCTGAACAAAGGATAGAGTTCGCATAACATACGCGCTCCCCCAACAGATGCAGCAGAACCTCCGTGTTCGATCCAAACAGGGCTAGGCCGGGCATCGATAACAGCGGGAGCCCGTAGGTATCTTAGGTTGATAGCTTCAGTCCCAGTCTGTATAGCTGCTCGTCGATAGGTTTGTCGACTGTATAGGCGTATTCTAGGTCAACTGCAACTATGCGGTCTCCTTGAATTCCGGTCATATCCTTTGTCTTACCCTCAAGTAGGAAATCGACACTGGTCGCCCCCATTCTGCACGCGAGGAGCCGGCTGCAAGCCGATGGATGTCCTCCTCTCTGTACATGTCCTAGCCTGGTTAGTCTGACTTCGTATCCAGTTTTCTCCCTGATCGCTTCGGTCACACGAGCGGAGTCGCCTGCACCCTCGGCCATAACGATTATCGCAGATTTCTTTCCCTTGTGATGACTCTCCACTAGCCTGTCGCATATCTGGTCTATGTCAAACTTGATTTCGGGTACAAGTATTATCTCAGCTCCAGCCCCTACGCCGACCTCCAACGCGACGAACCCCCTATTCCGACCCATCACCTCCACTACGAAGACCCTGTCATGGGAAGTGGCGGTGTCTCTTATTTTGTCGATAGCTTCAAGAGCAGTATTCACAGCTGTATCGAAACCAATCGTGGTGTCGGTTCCGGCCAGGTCGTTGTCTATGGTAGCGGGTATGCCTACTACTGGCATACCTGACACTTGATGGAGCGCGTGCGCCGCCCTGAAAGAGCCGTTCCCTCCGATTATCACGAGTCCGTCCAAGCGATACTGACTCAATACCTCGCTTGCTCTGGATACTCCATCTTTTGTCTTCATTTCCTCCGCCCTGGCCGTCTTCAAGAAAGTCCCTCCCAAGTGAATTGTTCCGCTGACATCTCTCGCGTCCAGCTGTCTGCATTCATTGGCTAGAACTCCTGCATAGCCCCTTTCGAAACCGATTACTTTCAGACCTCTTGCTACCGCTGTTCTGACGACCGCCCGTACCGCCGCATTCATTCCCGGCGCATCTCCGCCCGTCGTGGCTATTCCAATCAACCGCATACTCGTCATCCGAATCTTTCAAGACCCGACGTTGTTTTCCTTAAACGTTCTGACCTTTCCGCTGTGGCTCGGAATATCACGAAATGATTACTGTGGGAAGGAGATCGAGTGATGAAAGCATCGACATGAACTCCTCGCTGCTGATCCTCTTGTTGGCCTTACGGTGGCCGGCATAGTCCCTTGCCTGAATCTGTTGCCTCTTTGGCGCGTCGTCACTTGCCTCAGGTCTACGTCTTACCTTCTGCCTCGGGCCCGCTTTCGGTCCCAGGAACTTGTCAGATTGATCGTGGAAGAAGAACCAGATCGGGAAAACGCCTATCGATATGACCAGACCCACCGATGGGCCGTCGACTAGCGCGCTTGGTAATCGCGATCACGCTCACAATTCGCGCCGCATATCGAAAGATCTCTCTCATCAATTCAGTGGGGTCCAGCGCTGGCAATAGGTTAGCTATCCCGAACAGCCGCATTCGAATGATGCCTAGGTGAACCAGTGCGACGATCAGATCGATGAGAGTGGAGCTCATTGGCCTGATGAGTTATATCACAACGCTTAGTTATACTCAAGTGGCGCCGCACAGATTGTACGATCGAGACGTGAAAGTCTGGTGGAGCGTCGAAAAGCCATTGCTGGCGTGGATGTCCTTGAATTACTAACAGAATCGCAGCGCAAGATGTACTGTCATGCAGCGTTCACGCTTATTAGTCGCCCTTTCCATTGTGAAGAGAGGAAAGTTCGCATGCTAGCTAACACTCGAGACCAAGTCATCGTTCAATACAACGCGAAGCGTGAAAATGTTACAGGTACCTGTACCGTTGACGTCGAAGACGCTGACGCATGTCTATAGCAAGATGTTTCTGAAGACGTCCAAGGAAGAGGAACCACAAACTCCTATTCCTTTCCGACCCAAGAGACCCCAACGGAGATTCAAGTCGCTTCAATTGGCACGTCCCAGCCACATCCGGCTGCAACCAGCAAGACCTAGATTGATCTCACGCCTCGGCGAAGAATGAATCGTGCGCGTGTGTGACCGATGGTGGAGTTCTGCCCAAATTGTAAGTCAGCTATCGTTCCAGAGGAGAAAAATGGGCAGGTCATATTTGCCTGTTCAAGATGCGGATATGCAAGCGGCAGATCGAGAAAAACTGTGAGGATGCTTGAGAAGCCCGACCAGACCGTGTATGTGATAGAGAAAGGTCAACTGGAACGGCAATAGCATGGAGCGGCCCAGCTGACCTTCGCCTCCTTAATTCGTGTCATGAAACGAATGAAAGTCAACCGTGCAAATGCCCCCGCTCGATTGACGCACTGACCCGCAATCGTCCGCATTCATTCGCGCGCCTGGCATCAATTTGGAACCGCTCTCAACGATGCCTAGCGTCCGAGCAGGTGTTTTGATCTGCTCGGTAATGAAGTCCAGCTCCTTCTGGGATACGGATTCCATCGCAAGGATTAATGAATCGTAGAATCTCTCGAGCCACCACTTGCTCCTCACGTTGCCGAGATTCACCATTCAGTCGTTCTTTGCACGGACCAGGTCACAAATCTCGGATAACATATCTGATCATAGATCTACAGGTACTACTGCGTTTCCACCGCCACGGAGCGGCCCAACGGTCCGATCTAGGTGCGAGTCCGGCGGTACTCACACCTTATTAGGTGCAGATACCCTCCTTCAACATCCTACAAGAACCTGGTAACAGTAGGCCTCCGACCATTCAACCGAGACTACTCTGGCTTTGCCGAACGTGTACCTCCGATTCAGCCTGGTTGGATAGCCTTGTCTGTTCTTAACCATTTTCCGCTCTTGTCGTAATTCATCGATCTAGGGTATCCACAGGCGTTCCAGATCGAATCGAATGCGGGCCTCATCACTTCAGCCGAGTGACGCGCTCTCTGGCCACATTGATATCATGCTGAAAGCCCATGTAAGACAGCGCCATGAATACTACGATTATGATACAAAGGACCTAGGAGGAATCTCCTAACGAATTGCGGGCGAAGCCCTGCGAAAGCTAGCAAGTGTCGAGATGGTCGCGCTCAATGGCTAGTCGGTCGCGATTGTCTTGGTTCTTTTCATCTGACCCGCTCGCTGCAAGAAACATGCTCTTGTTTCCAGGGAAACATTCTTTGGATTCTCGATGACTTGATCAGGGTTCCGACTCAATCTTTGAAACAAGATCGCTGCCCCTCTATTCCGTCGACCATTCCCTTCAAGTCTCTCTCAACATAGTCATGCTTGAAGCTTCCAGCAGCCCGGGGGAAAGCTGACAAGTATTGCTTGCGGCCAAGCCCTTCCCGCTCGAGAAATCGTGACATCTCATGTCAGCGGCGAACCTTGACGACAGCTGCCTTTCCGAGAAGACGTTCTACGAGTCACTGCTGCTTGACGCTCGGGGAAAAACACTTTCTTTTCCCAGCCTTACTTGGAGAACGCGGTTAACGTACTTTGTCTCTTCGACTTTCAAGTGTTCTCCCAAGGTAACGAACTCGTGAAATCTCTGTCCTCCTCGAACTTCCAAGATGCCATTCCTGAACTCAACCTTCACCTTCTTCTCGGGGCCCGGCACTACTCCGACTACGATGATCTCGTCGTCTCGATGGAATATGTCTGGACTCCACTTCATCGCACTCGGGATGGAAAACTCCTTCTTGACCGTCTTCCTAAGCTCACTGATCCAGTAGACGAGCAACCCAACAGCAACAGCTCCAAGGACTATGCCGAGAACGCCTCTCTGGACTCGAACAAGCAGCACCAATACAACAGCTATGACAAGCATTCCCACTATCAGAACAATATAGTTGAGGAATTCTCCAAGGGATATCCCGCGGTCTCTCTTGATAGGCTTCATTCCTTCCATTCCTAGGTCGTGGTTCCAGCGCCCTAAGATGCAAGTTGGATCGTGATGTAGTGTAGTTCAACAACCCCGCTAATGTTAACCAAGACGCCGAAGTGAACCGTCGAGTCCTCTTGCCACATCAAGACCTTCTCCTCGGTAACGCACCAGCGCTCAGTGAAGGAGTCCAAGAGAGCCTTGGTAGAATTCCACTGATCAACAGAGACGTATGTTACGCTTCCCTCAAGGAATGCCGCTGAGGGATTGAGATCCGTAGGCTCAGCCACAGTCAACCCATAGCTCTCGAATGCCTTCACCAAGTCCATCTTCCTCTCCTCGAGGCCTCTAAGCGGAACCTCCGGTTGCTCGATACCGGACAGCTGAGCAAGATAAGCTTCGAAGGCCTCTTCTGCAGTCCCTCCGAGTCCAACACGGTAGTCTCCTGTGAAGGCTGCTCCGACGACGGCGACGACGCCGAGTTCCGTGACTACTCCGCCGGCTGCAGCCGTGTAGACTGGGATGAAGTAGACATCGTGATCCCCAACCCGGTATAGGATATTGTCTCCTACCCGCGGCTCCCTCAGTAGCGTCTTCAACTGTGCGAATTCAGAATTCTTCTCCAGGGCTTCCAAAGCTCCTGTGGGACCTAGGAGCTTGGTCTTCGCTTCGAGCGAGACCTCGTAGAAGACCATCTCGCCCAAGTGAGGGTAGTCGTTTCTGAGGACCATGTAGCCAGCCAGGTTCCTGCCCAGCGCGCCTCTCAGTTCCAGTGATAGCAGGCCGAGAAACTCAGGCTTGTCGAAGCCAGGAGGCTGCGCCATTATGTAGTACGTGTCCAATCCTTCGGGCACCTCGAAGAACTCCTTGGCGACTATGTAACTGGCAGGATCCGTTACGTGGAAGTAGTTGTACAGGCTTACTCTCCACTCGAACAGTTCTTCAGGGTACCTTATCTGACTCCATGCCCACTCAGGCAGTTCGGTGGTTACGTAGTCGCTGTAGGCTGTCTTGAAGAGTTGGCTGAAGTAGTCATCGCCCAGGACGATTATCTGGAACTCTCCGCTGTAGATGTCGATCAGTGAGTACCCGACAAGTCTCAGTATCGGGTTGCCGCCGCTCCAAGGAACTTTCGACGTGTCAAGCTGCACTATTAGAGGCATCATGTAGTAGGTGTTCTCCCCGTCTGTTACGGGAAACATGTCCACGGGGTACTGGAAGTATGGGAATAGCAACTGCATCCTGTCGTAGACATCCTTGTATCTCATCATGTGTATGGTCTGATCGCGGTAGGCCAAGAAGAAAGTGAACTCGAAGATCCAGCTCAAAGGTGGCGGCAAAGCCACTCCGCCGGATCCATCATAGAAGTATCCGTCCAATTCATCGCTTTCTGTCCGGCCAACCGGAAACGCAGACCAAGTCTGCTCCAAAAGGCCGCCTTCCCCATAGTAGATTCTCCGTTGATCGAAGAATTCGCCCGTGTCGACTATCTTGCCTTCATGGGCGTCCAGGATCAGGAAGCCGTTGGGCACGTGAGTATAGACCAGGTGCTCCGCATACCATCGATCCGTCTCACGAACCGTCTCGGGTAGCACCGGTTTCATCGAAGCAGCCCAATACAATGATCCGTTGAATCTGATGATGTCTGAGTCCTCATAGTCGATGTACGGTATCAGCCCGATCTCAGGCTTCAGCTTCGCGAAGCCTGCGCCCCAGTCCCACAGGCGTACCTTCGTCAGTAACTCTGCGTGGTCAGCCGTATACGTCGCTATCCTGTCTGCTGGCACAGGGCTCAGAGCGAACTCGTATGGGACCTCGCTGACCTTGTCCAACTCTGCGAAGTAGCGATTCACATTGATCAGTTGCTGCGTATACGGACCCAACCATTCGACCTTCTTCGGGTCTGCTATGCTTGTATTGATCGCCATCGAAGACGTGGCGATCAGAATGATCAAGAAGACCGCTCCCACTCGAATATATACGTGTCTTCGAGTCAGGACCGTCAGACCTCTTCCCCTCGTCCAATCTAGGACGGCAAGCACCGCTAGGACTGCTGCTGCCGCTCCAAGCCCGCCGATAAGATACTTTGTGTTATAGTCGATGAAAGATGAGAAGAATGAGTTGAACATCACCCAGAAGAGTGCTAGAGAGATCAGCCCCTCTATGGTCGCCATACGCGAAGCAGTAGAGGTCGGCGACGTGATCCTGAGGATGTGTGTGAGCCCGACGAGGAACATGAGGCGGGTTCCTATGGCCGCCAAGAGTGGGGAGATGATAAGCGTCAGAGCGGGAATGAGAGGGATTACATTGGCCTCTGCGTAGGACGGATCCATAGGCGGCGTGATGAAGGGCAGTTTGAAGATGTTCCAGATCAGTCCGAGCTGGAGATCCCAGCCTTGAAGCATGCCGTGTGCTGCCATGCCGAAGAGCACGCTTCTGAAGAGCAGAACCCCAAGAACAACCTTCGTGGCCTGCCAAAGAACAAACTTGACCGGTGTAAGTTTGAAAGATCCGAAGTCAACATAGTCCGGTGGCGCTGCTTGCTCTTCGGTGCTTCGCTGTCTGGCCAGTCGAAGGCCTTGGGTCAAACCCCACCAGACGAGAGACCTCCTGCTCCTGATGTCCACTCTGGCAAGAGCGATCGTTGCGAGAATCAAACCGCCTAGGAGCTGGAAGTAGATCGGTTTGATGAAGAATTCACCGAACTCTTCAATGTTGAGCCAGAACCAGATAACCTGCCCTCCTACCGACCAAGAAATGAAGACAGCGATGACAGCAACGAGAAGAAATAGGAAACGCCTAGGAATTGTTGGAATGCGAATCGCGGGTTCCGGATACTCTGAATACTGCATCTCGACCGTGAGCCATACCTCCGCAGGTAAAAAAGGTTCCTGAAGATGGCTCTGATAACTTCTGGGGCGAGAGCGGCTTTCGATCCTAGTATCGACATCGTCAACATCAAGATAGGATCAGACCTTCACAAGATCGAACCGGACCGGATCTTCCAAGAGAGAGAACGCTTGGAGGAGCGTCTAGACCAGGCCTACGAACAGAAGGCCTACAGAAGATCGACACAGAATTGGTGATGTGAACCTATAGTTCGGTGTACGCCCGGTCCACCAAGAATTCTGAGCGGGGCCCTCTTTCCACGTCAACCACCGCTCGCATTGCTCTGAACTTGGATGCTCTGATCCAGAATGGCGAGTCCGGTGGGATCTGATGCGCTCGCTCTTGCTGGCAAAGAATTCTTGTAACTACTGATTTGTGCGTATTACGCTGTCTGAGAGGATATGAATCGACTAGGATTCTTGCCACAAGCTCCTTCGTGGCCTATGTAACTACCTTCTTGATTTCGCCCCCCAAGGCCCTCAAACTTCGCAACTCATCATAGTTGTCACAGGAGAGTTCGAAGGGACCGAAGGGAGACATGAGGGTATTCATCATCACAGGCCTCGCCTGTGTAGGCGAGCGAACTTGGACAAAGAAATACGGAAGTCTGTATCCTTGCGTGGTACCATTCAAATATCACCAACTGTTACCGGTGATCCTAATCACCCCAACTAGGATCGGAGCCACAGGACTGTTTGCTCGCTCGCATCAGGCGATTTAGGGAGTACCTTCGGATTGCCGGAGTCGCGAGCATTTCGCGAAGGTACTTCGTCATCAATTCTTTCGACGGAGCCATGACCATGCTGGGCATAGTCTTGGGCGCGAGCGCTGCCGGCCCCGTGAACGCAAAGTTCGTTATCGGCGCGGGGTTAGGTGCGAGTTTTGCCATGGGTGTCTCCGGTCTTTCGGGGGCTTACCTCACCGAACGAGCCGAACACAGGAAACGGCTACGTGGACTGAGAAGAGCGATGCTATCCGACCTCCGCCGCTCGGTTCATGTGAGGGCATCCTCTTTTGCTTCAGTATGGGCCGCGGTGGTGGATGGATTTTCGCCAGCAATAGCCGCCGCGGTGCCGACGACCCCATACGTGCTGGCGCTCTATGAGATTATTCCGGTTTGGTGGGCTTTCCCAGCCTCAATCTTGTTGATCCTAACCATTCTCTTCATACTAGGATCCTTCTTGGGAAGGATCTCCCGCGAGAACATGGTCGTTGCCGGCCTTCGAATGGTGGTAGTAGGCGCCGCCACAGCGGCGGTCTTGATGGCGCTAGGAGGCTTTGGGATACGATAGAATGTCTAGACATGATCGAGTTTGCGAACAATTGGTTCGCTGAGTCAAGAGCTATGATCAAAACGAGCACAACTCGCTGCCGTTCAAGTGCCATTATAAGGCGACGCTTGCAACATACGTGAACTGCCGTACTCCAAGTGCGCCTCGTGCTTGAGAGCGGTGAACCGATTGGTCGGCACTCAGATAACAAGAATTGTGCTTGACGTGCTAAAGCCGCATGAGCCCCCGATTCAGGAGCTCGCTTCCAGACTTGCATCTCTCCGAGGCATAGACCGCGCTAGCGTCTCGCTCGCCGAGATCGACCAGAGTACTGAAAGTGTCAAGGTCTCAATAGAGGGAACAGGGATCGCGATCGACAGCGTTCGGAAGGTCCTCGAGGAGCTGGGCGCCGTGATACATAGTATTGACGAAGTCTCTGTCGCCAAGAAAACTAGATAGAGAATGAAGAAAATGTTTCGCCAAAGCTCACCCCCACCGTCACGAAGCGTCACGCCCCAACCGTGCTCCCTGTGGCTGATGCCCCCCTTCCCCTCGCTGTCAGACGTTCCGCTCTAGGATGGAGAAGACATCTGTCTAAAGTAACTCGGCCTCGATCTCGCCGGATGTTTTGGGCACGGGCCTTCGCAGAGGCTTCATCGAATGTTCAACCATGTGATTTGCGCTCATCGACGCGCCTTCCGATGAACCAGCCTCTGGACGATCTCCTCTGACGCTTGTGTCGCGCCTTCGAAGACAAAGATGAAAACCAAGATGATTGTAGCAAGGAACGCCACTCCGCCGAAGAGCGGATGCACCCAGTAGAGCAAGGAGCTGACTAGTCCAAGCCACAAGGGGAGGCAGTGAGGCAAGGGTTTGCTGGAGACGCGATCGATGTGTCAGTCAGGGTGGACATAGTCATCGGAATACCAGTATACTTGCACTATGTGCTTGTCGTGCCATTCGGGTTGGTGGCCTCGATACCCGATCTCGCCTGCCTTGTTTTGGATGAAGAGACGGCGGCTCGCGGTGCTTTTCTTCACGAGGCTGACTAGTGGCGCCCACGACTGATACCTAATGCGTGTCTTGATGCAGAGTTCGAGTGATTTGGGATAGAGGTTCATCGTTCTGCTAGAGAAACCGAAACCGATATCGGGCGGTGACAAACTTGAAAGGACTTCGATAACCTTCAACTACTTGAGACCGCATCAGAGTGACAATAGGTCGATCTGAAGACTCGGCTGTCTTGAAATGGTGGGTTGGTCATCGAGACAATGCGGATATGAGGTGGTTTGTATTTGGATCCGATTCTGCGGGCTATCGTCGACATCAGCATACTCGTTGCCTTTGCAAAAATCCTGGCAGGCCTCATGGCACGGTTTGACCTCCCTGAAGTTCTGGGAGAGCTGTTTGCGGGGATAGTTCTTGGTCCGTTTGCGCTTGGATCCCTGCAAATCTGGGGTGAGCCATTAGTCGCATTCAATGAGCACGTCTTGGCCTTCGCAGAGATAGGGGCTATCCTAATACTGTTCGTAGCAGGACTCGAGGTTGGCTTCGCGCAGTTCAGAGCTCTGGGAAGCCAATCCTTTGCAATAGGGGCCTGCGGTGTTCTCGTTCCGTTCCTGCTTGGACTATACATCACCCTTGTAGTTCCTCTCCCTCCTACCGACTTGCCCGGTGCGCTCATTGTCGCCTCAGCTCTCACAGCAACAAGCATCGCGATAACCATGCGAACACTCGAGGAGCTTGGTGCGCTGGACTCGATGGAGGGCCGGTTGATGATCAATGCTGCTGTCATCGATGATGTGCTCGGTTTGATCGTCCTCTCAATCGTAATCTCCATCATAGCGACCGGCGTCACCCCGACGCCTGCTGAGGCAACTTGGGTGCTGCTGCGGACCCTCGGACTTTGGGTTGGCCTTCTCATATTCGTGGTCTACGTTGGGTCAAGGCTCCTGACCTTTTCGAGAAAGTGGGTTGCAGGAGGAACGGTTGAGATGGCCGCGACCGCCCTGTGCTTCGGGAGCGCAGCAGTATCGGCCGCAATTGGACTACACCCAATCGTTGGCGCTTTCTCTGCTGGAATGGCCATAGCTGAGTCGAAGGTCCTCAGGCAGGTGAGAGAATACATCGGCAAGATCAACCTGATCTTCTCGCCCATCTTCTTCGGGGTGATAGGCGCTCGCCTGAACCTATGGGCGCTCTCCCCCATTTCGTTCTACGGGATGTTGGTGATGTTGGCGGTCGCTATTGTTAGCAAAGTGGTCGGTTGCGGAATCCCCGCCGCTCTCGCCACACGGAGTTCAAGAATCGGAGCAACTGTCGGGGTCGGAATGATTTCTAGGGGCGAGGTAGGCCTCATCGTCGCGGGGATCGGCCTCACGGCGGGCGCCATAGGTGAGGGTGTCTACGCACAGATAGTTGCAATGGCCGTCATCACGACCATCATGACGCCGATACTGCTAAGGCGTACTTACCAGAGACCACCAAGCATGGAAAGGTTGCGCTGGGCTTTGAAGCGTGCACTCAGCACAGCGAAATCCCGCCGATCCTGAAAAGTCAAGAGAGGACCGAAACAGCAGAACCCCTAGTGAAATAATTATGGGAAATCACACGGGATACTGTTCGGACATGGGTCAGGCGAAACGAACGCCAGAGACATGAAGGACACCTAGGGAATGAAGTGGCTGGGCTTTCTGCTTGATTTTGTACGTTTCCTCATGCATTGCTTTTTCTTCTGTCGCTTTCGAATCCTGAAGGCAGACCTGCTTAGCTTGTGCGGCAAGGCGGTTCCTTCCGCACTACCCGATATGCATTCGCGTAGCAATATATGTTCAGCAACCCACCCTCATCCTGGGCATAGCTCCGGAATACACGTGCCTCGCGTGAAATCGGGACAACCGCCTACGACTGTCAATACCATCTACGCTCAGGTGACTCCGAGACGGCTTTTTTACATGCCGTCACCATAATCTCAAACGGATGAGCGTTCTGTGTCAGTCAGAGTCGGCATAGTCATTGGAATACCAGTCTATTTACACTATACGCTCGTGATAGCGTTCGGGTTGGTGGCCTGGACACTCGCCGCGGGTTATATGCCCAGCAAATATCCCGGCTATGCACCGCAGGCATATTGGCTAATAGGACTCGCCAGCGCCGCCATCATCTTCCTCTCGGTCTTCGTTCACGAGCTTGCTCATTCCTACGTCGCGAAGAAGAACGGCCTCTCGATCTCCAAGATCATACTGTTCATCTTCGGTGGGGTTGCGCAGATGGGCGAGGAAACACCGAACCCGAAGGTCGAGTTCAAAGTATCGTTGGTAGGGCCGGCCACAAGCTTCGTGATTGCTGGGCTTCTTGGGCTAGCATATTGGACCGCTAAGGGCATGGGTGTCGAAGCAGCCTACTTTGCGTCGCTGGAGTACGGTGCGTTGGTCAACCTGCTGCTTGGCGGTTTCAACATGATCCCGGCATTCCCGCTGGACGGAGGCAGAGTCTTCAGGGCGATACTATGGCATCGATCGAGGAGTCTCCTCAGGGCAACCCAGACGGCGTCAAAGGTGGGAGTTGCCTTTGCCTATTTGTTCATCTTTGGAGGACTCGCATTCCTTTTCACGGGATTCTTTGTGAACGGGATATGGTTCATGTTTATCGGGTTGTTCCTCAAGAACGGCGCGGAAGCAAGCCTCAGACAGACCATACTCACCGACGCCCTGAGCGGAGTAATAGTCGAGGACATAATGACTCGGAACGTCGACACCATAGCGGCCGATACTTCATTGAACGACGTGGTTCAAAACTACTTTGCGCGATACAAGCACGGGGGGTATCCAATTCTCGAAGGCGGGAGGCTGGTTGGCATCCTGACTTTGCAGGATGTGAGGAAGATCCAACGAGAAGACTGGGATCACGTGAGGGCCAGAGATGTGATGACTTCCATCACGGCAGTTGAAACAGCAAGCCCAGAAGACACCGCCGTTGATGCTCTGATGAAACTTTCCAAAAGAGACGTGGGAAGGTTACCTGTCATCCGGCATGGAAAGCTCATCGGCATAATCACGCGAAGTGACTTGACCCACTTGATCAAGGTGCGTACTGAGCTTCGAGGCTGAACTCTCAGCTCGCGGTGTTGCTTCCGTAATCTCAGCGGGCTGACTTGTTCCATCACAAGGTATAGGCCGACACTGATAAGGTCGGGATAGCTAGGATAGTTGCATCCCTGCAAGACCGCTATGACTCCTGTTTCAATCCTCCAAGCCGTATGCGCCAAACGTTTTTCCTCCCGGAACAGCCATGCAAGATGGGGCTCCGTGCTACATGCTGGCAGCCATTAGGCGTTTCAGAAGCTACCCAAGGATTTCTGGCATCTCAAGGCGCTATTTTGTGTTGAACTCCTTTGATGGAGCCATGACCATGCTAGGGGTCGTTGTTGGGGCTCATAGCGCCCAAGCGAGCGACCCCAGGATAGTAATCGGGGCGGGTTTGGGCGCCGGCGTTGCGATGGGGATGTCCGGGTTTTCCGGCGCCTACTTGACTGAGAGAGCGGAGAGGATGCGCCATCTCAGGAGACCCAAGAAGGCGATGTTATCGGATATGCCGAGGTCGGTCCACGCAAAGGCGTCACCATATCGCCGATCCGCCTAAGACGGCATCAGTAACCGCCGACGAAGGCTGAGAACCGCTTGGTGAACCCTGTGATCAAGAAGCTTGTTCTAGATGTGCTCAAACCTCACGAACCTCCTATCGACGAGCTGGCTTCTAAGCTAGCGTCACTTGACGGAACCGATCACGTGAGCATATCGCTTGCCGAAATTGGCCAAAGCACTGAGAGCCTCAAGATAATCATAGACGGGAGCGATATCCACATAGATTCTGTGAGGCATAGCCTCGAAGAGCTAAGCGCAGCCATACCCAGCGTAGACGAGGTCGCAGTAGCGAAGAAACGTAGGTAGCTCTACGCCAACTCGGCCATTTCAAGTTCGGCCTCTGCTTCTTTCTTCATCTAGCGCTCAACTAGTGACAAGACCTCCGAAATGCTGCAGGTCGCAAGGCAGATAGTTCTGTCGTCAGCCCCGTAATATACGAACAGTTTTCCATCCAACACAACCGCGCCGCATGAGAAAACGATGTTCTTTTCGTATTCTTCTCTCGGCTCCAGTATTGGTGTTCGAGCCCTTGTCACCTTTTCAGGGTTCTTCGAGTCGATGAGCGCCACTCCTAACCTGTAGGTAAAGTTGAGATCAATTGCATGATAAAGAAACAACCATCCTTTTTCTGTCTCTATGGGAGGCGCCGCGGCGCCTATCTTCGTACGCTCCCACGTCTCCTGGGGCTGCATGACTATTCTATGGTAGCTAGTGGACCAGTCCTCCAGCCTATCTGAGTAGCCGACCCAGATATGAGGTGGGATGCGGTGGTAGAGCGCATATTTCCCACCGAACTTCTTTGAGAACAACACGCAATTCTTGCTGTCGACACGGGGTAACGGGTAAACCCGCTCGCCCCAATTCCACCTATGATCAAGAAAGTCACAGACACGGATCGACGTGATTCCTACTTGGGCCAGTCTGGTCTTATTCGCCCTGTAGTATCTACGAGATTTCCCGTAGGCTGTATAACACATATAGTAGTCATCTCTGATTCTTGTTATTCTGGGATCTTCGCATCCGAACGACTCGAAATCGTGCGCTGGACAGAATACCGGTGAATCGAACCTTTCGTCGAAATGATAGCCGTCAGAACTGCAAGCGTAACCGAGTCTCGATACTTCGTCTTCCCCCTGCGCTCTGTAGACGATGTGCACTTTACCTTTCTCATACACCGCGGCGCAGTTGAACACGCTTTTTGATTCCCAAGGGTGATCGTGTAGCGGTTTCAGAATGGGGTTTTTCTTGTATCTTTGGAGCATTGCGACCAGCTCACAGTCCTAGGTACCGGATATCTTGGACCACCCAATGGCGTTATGCGTAGCGCGGCCTTAGACTGTTAAGAGCGCGTGCTTGCACCTTGTTGTGACCAACTCCGGCGCCTGAGGGGGTCGGGCCTGAACGCTGGAGTGTTCAGACGGGATACGGGTACCTCAGAAGCATCGCCACCTGCCCCAAGAGAACAGTGATGACGGAGACGAAGAGTCCCAACCCAATCCACTCTCTCAAAGAGAGCGACGTGTGCTCCCGCTTCTCTAGTAGACCGATTGCCACTATGTTTGCAGTTGAGCCGACCATAGTAAGGTTTCCACCAAAGCATCCAGCAAAAAGTATGGTCCACCATAGTGGATACATATCGATTCCTGCTTCTCCAAGCCTGAATATGACAGGAATCAAAGCGGCAATGAGGGGGACATTGTCTATTGTGCCTGACAGCAACATTACAGGCCATGTCAGCACCGAAGTGAGCAACAGATAGTTCCCACCGGTGGCTTGGAGAATCTGCTCTGCAACCAACAGAGTCGTTCCCGTATGCTCCAACGTCGCTGCAGCACCAAAAAGGAATATGAAGAAGAGCAACGTCCACCAATCAACGCCGCTTTCGACAAGTTCCTTGGCGTTCTCGTGTTTCACCAAGAGTGCGAAGGCTGCGCCCAACATGGGAATTGCGACGAGAACTGTGTTCTTGGGTAGTCCCAGTAGGCTCTCGAGGCTTGACTGAACGACTATCAGCGAGATCACTGCGAGAAAGATAACCGCTGTCATCCAGTCTTCTCGGCCAAAATTGCCCGATCGAATGATTGAACCTACCCGGTTAACCGACGCCGTGAAGAGTTCGCGGTCATTATCTAGCACCCTACGGTACCACGCGAGAACCATCGGAATAGCCACCAAGAGAGCGACAAAAGCGACCGGCGTAGCCCATACAAGAAATTCCTCAAATGAGAGAGCTGCCTCAAACGCAATGAGAACGCCGATCGGATTTCCGAGTACGGTTGCCGCGCTGCCGATGTTCACCGCCATGACCGCTGAAAGAAGATAGGGCTTCGCGTTGATGCCGAGAACTCTTGATAGATCAAGGATCAGAGTGCCAAGGAGGAGCATCGCGGTCACTTCATCCATGAGGGCGGCCAGAACCGCCCCCGAACACATTAAGGCGATCATCAAGCGTTTGGGGTCACCGTGTACCTTTCCCATCAACGTGCCTATCGCAACCTTGAGGAATCCGGACCTTTCGAGTGACTCAATCATGATCATCATCGATACCAAGAAGAGAATGACTTCCATCTTCATTGAACGAATCATCACATCTAGGTGCACCAGACCAAGTAACAGAATAACACCGACACCTCCGATCGCAAAAGCAAGGCGGAAACGCCAGAAGAGGAGCGTTCCGGCAATCGTGCTTGCGAACACTAACACTCCGATCATCTGTTCAAAGGTGGGGTTCAGAAGACTGAAGACTGATGTCACAGCGAGAAGAATCACTATCATATAGACAGAGTTTCGATACGTTACACTCGTGATTCTTGCCTCGATCATGCGAAGCTCCGATCCGATCTTGACCATGACGTCTTGTCTCCTATCACTGGGCACGCGCGACCTTCGCGTGCGAATCTGACGACACGTGACAAACCCTTTGCCACTATTGTGGTTTATCTCAGAATCCAGCGAAATGTAACCGCCGGCGTCATCAGTGTTTGACATGTTAGAGGGGAGATTGCCCACATGTTCCGGCAGTTCACTGTCTGTTGTGTTCCGCTTCGGCACTCTCATCAGTTCTCGGGCTCTACGTAGCAGAACGGTGCGCTCGCGTACTCGGAATGGTGTAGGGAGACTGGAATTGAGGGATGCCAACAGATGGAGCCTCACGAGTTTGTGCCACGATCTGCAGTTCGGCCCCTGAGGAGTAACGAGAGCGATTCCTAGGACTTTCACACGAGCGTATCTTCAGCCCCAGAACCTGGCGAGGAGTATCAAGTTAGCCAATGCGGTGGTAAGGACCAAGATGAACATTCCAGTCTTCGCGAACTCCATGAATGTGATCTTCACGCCCCTAGCCTGAGCCAGACCCGTGGCGATCACGTTTGCCGAAGCCCCTATGATGGTTCCGTTTCCTCCGAGCCCGGCTCCTGCTGAGAGCGCCCACCACAGAGGGTAGACATTCACTCCGGAGAGCCTTCCGAGATCTGTCAGAACGGGGATGAAGCTGGCCGTGAACGGGATGTTATCGATGAATGCCGAGATGAGGCTGGAAATCCAGAGTACGACGCTGACTCCAATTGTCCTGTTTGCTCCAACAATCGGTAACATCCCCTGTGCTAGCAAACTCATCCAACCAGTCTTCTCGAGAGCGCCCACGACAACGAAAAGTGATCCAAAGAAGATCAGAGTGCTCCACTCGACCTGTCTCAAGATCTCCGGCATCCTTGGTCCACCTACAAAGAGCAGAATGACCGCGGCCGCAAGAGCTACAACAATTGGGTAGACTCCGACAACGTCTTGCAGTGAAAACATCACGATAGCGGCCACAAGCGTCACAAGACCTGTCCAGAGGAGACGGCGATCCAGAGACACATCTGACGCCATGATCGGCAGCGCCGCGAGTTTCTGCTCTCCACCCTGCTCTCTCATAGTCTTACGAAATCTCATGCAGAAATAGAACAACGACACCGAGAGAGCAGCAAGGGAAACCGGACCCACATTGGCTATGAACTCTGGAAACGAGAAACCCGTCGCGGTTGCGATCATTATGTTGGGCGGGTCACCGATCAATGTGGCTGCTCCTCCTATGTTCGAGGCGACTATCTCACTCAGAATGTAGGGCTTGGGATCCAACTTTACCAGTTCCGCTATGTCGATTGTTACGGTGACCATGAAGAGAACGGTGGTCACGTTGTCGAGAAGTGCAGAGAGGCCGGCTGTCATGAGCGTAAGGACCACTAGGAGATGCATGGGTCTGCCACGGCACGCACTTGCAACACGCACTCCAACCCATCGAAAGAACTGTGCTTCCCTCAAGGCTCCGACAATGATCATCATACCGAAGAGCAGACCGATGGCGTTCACATCAACATAGGCTGTCATCTCTTGAGGTGTGAGGATGCCGAAAGCATATATCGCTCCAACTCCAGCCATCGCTGCAATCGTACGCTCACGGTAGCCTGTCGCAAGCAGCAGGTAAGTCACCAAAAAGATCAAGAGTGCGATGAGCTGCTCGCTGGCGATTTGCATCCGAATCCTCACGACACTCGCGGCCGAATCATGTAAATCTTTTGAAGCGAAGACTACCTCCGTCGCCGAGAGCTACGACGCGGGCACTCCGTTTCACGAACTTGAATGCCCACGTGCGAGTAAAGGATGGAGACGATCACGACGATGTAAACAGCTAGCAAAATGTGGTAGATTTCAATCACCAAGTCCGAGTCTCGACAAAAGTCCGCCTGAGAAATGTTCGTGTACACGACGAAATGCCGCACAAAGCCAATCCCTAGTCTCTTCCTGGTGCGCACACACACAGAACTACTCCGACTAGGGAACTTTGGCAGTCTGTCGTCTAGCTTGACGGACTGCCTGTAACAAAGCCACTACTGTGAGCAACAGGAGGACCCAGAACGCCACCAATACAGA
>JBAVVE010000137.1:0-2196 GCA_049697135.1 Bathyarchaeia archaeon
GTATTCTACATGGATCTGAGAGCGTTTGGCAAGGGATACCAAGAGTTCTATGACAGGGCAAAAACAGAGTTCGGAATAAAATTCGTGCGGGGTCGGCCGGCGAAAATCGAAGAGGCTCCCGGAACCAAGAACTTGACTCTCACCTACGAGGACACCAGAGAAGGACGTTTGAAGAAGATGGAAGTCGACATGGCGGTCCTCGCCGTCGGGGTGAAGATCAACCCGATTGAATCGTTCATAAATTTGCCACTAGACGAGGACGGATACATCAAACTGGCGAACCCCTACCTAGATCCTGTTGCGACAGACGTGAACGGCGTCTTCGCTGCCGGGGTGGTGGCCGGTGCTAAGGACATACCCGACTCGGTTACGCAAGCTAGCGCGGCCGCGATGAGGGCCTCTGTGTTGGCGGTGCGTGAAAAGGCATGAGTGAAGAACCGAAAGTAGGCGTCTTTGTCTGCCACTGCGGCATGAACATAGCCGGAACGATAAGCGTAAAGGAAGTCGTCGAGTATTCCAAGACGTTACCACACGTTGTTGACGCCAAAGAGTACTTGTTCATGTGCTCTGCGCCAGGGCAAGACCTCATCAAGGAGAGCGTGAAGAAGAGCGGATTAAACCGGGTCGTTGTCGCGGCCTGTTCCCCTTCTGTGCATGAGCCGACTTTTCGCCGCGCAGTCGAGGAAGCCGGCCTCAATCAATACCTTCTCGAGATGGTGAACATCAGAGAGCAGAGCTCCTGGGTACATTCCGACGAGAAGCAGAAAGCAACAGAGCAGACAAAAGACCTCATCAGGATGGCCGTAGCGAAGGCCAGCCTTCTTGAGCCACTTGAGGATTTGCGGTTCGGCGTGCAACCTGCGGCTCTAATCCTAGGCGGAGGCGTCGCAGGACTCCGAGCATCACTCGACCTTGCGGAAAGAGGCTACAGAGTCCACCTGGTGGAAGAACTCCCTACTCTCGGGGGAAGGGCAGCTCGGCTGGGGAAGCTTGCTCATGTTGACATGAGAGGACCCGAGATGGTAGGATCCCTCATCAAGGCTGTCGTGTCCAACCCCAACGTAACTGCCCATGTGAATTCCGAAGTCACCGGGCTGGACGGATCGGTTGGATACTTCAAGGCCAATATCAGGTACAAACCTAGGTTCGTGGACACGAAATGCACACTCTGCGGAGAATGCTTCCGCGTTTGCCCGGTAGAGGTTCCAAATGAGTACGAGTTCGGAATCTCAAAGAGAAGGGCGATCTACCTACCGTTCAAGGAAGCCTATCCACCAGTAGCTGTTATCGATTCTGAGACGTGCACACGATGCGGAGAATGCGTCAAAGTCTGCGAGCCGCATGCGATTGACCTGGATGAAACAGGTCACGATCAGGAGGCAATCGCCGGAGGAGTAATCCTTGCGACCGGGTTTAGCCCCTACGAGCCTCCCGAAGGAGAATATGGATACGGACGTTCCAAGAGAGTCTTGACTCTCTTCCAACTAGAACGACTTCTCGACGAGGGCGGACCGACAGGAGGAGAACTGATACTCGAGGGATCTACTCCGCGGACCCTTGCATTCATAATGTGTGTCGGATCGCTGGGAACAACAAAGAACGCCCATCAATACTGTTCTCGGATGTGCTGTGCATCAGCGCTCAAGAACATGCTGAGGATAAAGGATCGGTATCCTGAGACTGAGATCTATGCTATCTACAAGGACATAAGGACCTACGGCAGAGGCGACGAGAAACTCTACGAAGGAGCAGCAGAGCATCTGGTCAAGTTCATCATGTTTGACACGCCTCCCACAGTGAATATGCGATCCGAGAAGCTGGAAGTGGAGGTACATGATGCCACTCTCCAAGAGGATCTCCTGGTCCCGGTAGACGCCGTTGTTCTTGCAGTTGGAATGTCTCCAAGCCAGAGCCTGCCGAAGGTGCGAAATGTAGTGAAGGTGGGATGCAGCCCCGAAGGGTTCCTTAGGGAAGCTCATCTCAAGCTGCGACCGGTTGAGGCACCATCAGATGGAATCTTCTTTGCCGGATCAGTGACTAGCCCGAAGAACGTGATTGAGAGCGTAATGGCTGGAAGCGCCTCAGCTGCCAAGGCCGCAGCCCTCTTCGGAAAAGAGGAAGTCAGAATCGAGCCCATGATAGCTCAGGTCACAGAGGAAATCTGCAGCGGATGCGCCATCTGTATCGCCATGTGCC
>JBAVVE010000138.1:0-4581 GCA_049697135.1 Bathyarchaeia archaeon
AGTTCACGCCAAGATCAATAGCATGACCGAGAGCTGCATAGGATTCCGAGTCACTGACTCGACCCCAACCGCCACCAATCGCCCAAGCACCGAAACTGACCTCCGAAACCCGCATGTCAGTCCTTCCAAGCTGGCGATAGTTCAAAGAGTGAAGACCCGCGACGGACTCGACATTCCTGAGCTATTAAGTACTGTTGGCCTTCGTGATCTCCAACCGAGTCTAGCTCTACTGCGTTGTTCTTTGTCTCAGCGCAGCTAGCTATGTGACCCGCAAGTCTTCGAACATTCTCCTCAGGTCGACTGTCGGCGAGCCTGTTTCGCTGCAGATTGCCTGCTTGGCCGGAGGCTTGGCTCGGTAGTCATGTATTCGGTGGCTGATTCGATCTTCAAAAGTCGGAACTAGCTCGTTCTGGTAGAAGACGCCTACTGGGATTCTATCGCCCCATTCCCTGGATTTCGCTAGAGCTTGATCGATCTTTCTGACATCCTCGTCGGGACTGTGGACGACTGGATCATAACCAGCCTGCTCCAATACGTAGTACCGGGGGACAGGCCTCCCGGTTCTTGGATCAGGCCTGTCCTCGCCTGAGTACCATTCTTTCGTGTTGATGTCGTTGTATGTCGGGCACGGCTGGAGCATGTCCAGAAGTGCCAAGCCTCTATGTGTGATGGCTCTCTTCATCAGTTCCTTGAGATGGGGGACATCGTACGCGTATCCTCGCGAGACGAACGTGTACCCCGCTACCAAGGCAAGAGCGATGGGATTGACCGCCGCCGTGATATTCGGCGACGGTATTGCCTTCGTCTTCAATCCAAGCTGAAGTGTAGGTGACGCTTGTCCTTTCGTGAGGCCGTAGACGCCGTTGTCATGGATCATGTAGGTCATGTCGATGTTGCGTCTTCCAGCGCTGATGAAATGGCCCATGCCTATCCCGAGGCCATCACCGTCTCCACCCATCACTATGACCTCTAGTTCGGGATTCGCGAGCTTCGCTCCCGAGGCAAAGGGTACTGCCCTACCGTGTAGCGTGTGGACGCCGTTCACATTTACGAAGTGTGGGGTCTTGCCTGAGCATCCGATCCCGGAGAAAATCACTACTTGATGTGGCAACAGCTTCAGCTCTGCAAGCGCAATCTGGAGCGCCGAGAGTATCCCGAAATTACCACACCCAGGGCACCAGTCGTTATGCACGTCCGATCTGTAGTTAGTCGCCTTAAGAGCCATGCGTCAACACCTGCCTCTTCGTGCTTTTGCCCGACAGCACATTCCTGATTGCATCGTAGACTTCATCGGAAGTCATCGGCCGGCCATTGTACTTGAGGACGAGATCGTCGATCGGTATTCCTGTCTCTTCTCGAACTATGCCGGCGAGCTGGCCTGAGTAGTTCATTTCAACATCGATGATCTTCTTAGCTCTGCCGAGGAGTCTTGAGACATCCTCGGTTGGGAAAGGATGGATCAAACGAACTTGAAGGAAGTTGACATTGATTCCCTCAGCCTTTAGTCGGTTCTGCGCCTCGATAATCGCGCCCTTTGGAGACCCCCAACTAATCACAGTCGCCGCGCCATCTTCCTCGAAGAAATTGAGCTTCTCTGATGCGGGGATCTCCCTTTCAACAAGTTCGAGTTTCCTCATGCGTTTCTCCATCATCTTCGTTCTATTCGTCGGGTTTTCACAGATGTGCCCACTTTCATCCCGCTCGTCGCCGGTATTCCAGAACACCGTTCCTGTGGTGCCCAACGGAATTCTTGGCGAAATCCCTGACTCTGTCAGTTGGAAGCGCTTGTATTGGCCCCGCTCTTGCACGAGTCTCTGCAATTCAGTCGGGTCAAGCAGTTCGCCTCTATCTATTCGCATGTTCGAAATGTCGAAGGTGGGATACGTGTTGCTACTGTTGGCTAGGGCTTTGTCGATGAGATGTATCACAGGCATCTGGAAGCGTTCCGCATAGTTGAAGCTGAGCGCAGCGTCGTAGAAGCATTCCTGAATGTCCCCTGAAGCCAGAACTATCCTGGGGAATTCTCCGTGGCTAGCATGGATAGCGAATCTCAAATCGTCTTGTCCATGCCTTGTGGGAAGTCCGGTGGACGGCGCGCCTCTTTGATAGTATGTGATGACCACAGGAACTTCGTTCATCCCTGCCCACCCTAGCCCCTCAACCATGAGTGAGAATCCTGGCCCGGATGTGCAGGTTGAGGCCCTAACACCTGTGAGTGCTGCTCCTGATGCCATGTTGATGGCAGCAATCTCATCCTCGGTTTGCACTATCACAATTGAACCGCCTTCTCGAGCTGACGACTCTTCTCCAGATTGGGGCGTGTGCGTTTTGCCCGCAACCAAGTCCAGCTTCTCATTCGCTTCGAGGTACTCACTCTCGTCGGCGGCGGGAGTGATTGGATAGTAGGTCTGGAACCTGCAGCCGCCGGCAAGCTTGCCGAGGGCGACCGCTTGGCTACCCATGAGAAAGATCCTGTCCTCGTTGACCTTGACTTTCTCCAGTCTGATGCCGAGATTTGTGTCGAGATTCTTCTTCGCGTAGTCGTAGGCCATCTGAGAAGCCAAGACGTTCATGTCCGCAATCTTGGGCTTGGATCCGAATATCGATCTGACAGCCTTCTCAAGCAATGTGAGATCGGAATCAAGAATGGCGAATGACACACCCAGAACTAGTACGTTGATTACCCTTGTGACTCTGCTGACTTTCGATTCACCAAGCTTCCCCGCAATCTCATTCACTAGGGTCATGTATGGTACGGGATAGGTCCGGATACCGTCCTTCCTAGCGTCCTCCAGTATGTCACCCACAGTCTCCCCGAAACCTTTCTGCTTCAGCGCGGGGACGAACTCGTTCACGAACTCCCTCTCTAGCGTTGGGATGTCCCGTATTCTCGTGGCATCGTAGGCTGGATCGTACACTATCCCACCCTGCCCTGCCACCTCACTTCGATGCCGTACCAGAGTCTCGGCATCAAATGCGGCCAGCAAATCGACAAAGCTTCGGTGAGAGCGGACAGGCTGTTCAGCGACTCGAATCTGAAAATAGCTGTGAAGGCCCTTTATGTTCGAGTGATACTCCCTATTTCCGAAAACGTACAGTCCTCCGTAGCAACATGCTCTTGCGAAGATGTTTGCTCCCGAGTCAACACCGCTCCCTTGAGGTCCACCGGTCATCCAGACCAAATCGTTCTTGGCTACCACTCTCAAAGCCCTCCTCTGACCTTCCACACGAGCGAGCCGGAGATGCCTAGCCGCCTGTTGCCGACCCGTAGCCAATGCAGCAGTGACATTGATGAGTCTCACCGCAGTAGGGGCACGCGCATTTGCACTCGCCTATGGGATGACGACACTTCTCGCACATTACGGAACTCATGGCGAATCTCCGAGAACTCCACAGAATGTAGCAAACAGGCTCAATATTAGCCTTGCAAGCAACTTGGCATTCGTTAGCCAACAACCCTTTTACCTTCGGGCATTTGAGTACCTCTCGAGAGGAAACACTTTGTCTGCAAAAGTCAACCCAAGAAGCGAACTCAAACCAAAGGGCCTGAAGGGAATCTCAGACAAGCAACTTGAATATCATTTTGAAACCCACTACAAAGGGTACGTCACGAAGATCAACGAAATCTGGGAGAAGATGCAGACAGTCGACCGGAGCAAAGCAAACCAGAACTTCAGCGACTACAGAGCCCTCAAGGTGGAAGAGAGCTTCAACTACATGGGCGTTGTATTGCATGAACTCTACTTCGAGAACATCAAGGACGGCAGTGACACGACTCCGAGTGCGAAACTGATGGAACAGATCAACAAGGACTTCGGATCCTTCGACAAATGGAAAGAGGACTTCAAAGCTTGTGGCATAGCCCTTCGAGGATGGGCAGTTCTAGTCTATGACCTCACAAGTGGCAGACTCATCAACAACGGATTGGACGCCCACAATATGTACGGTCTCCTGAACACGATACCTCTACTGGTTCTTGACGTCTACGAACATGCATACTATGCAGATCAGGGACCGAAGAGACCTCCCTACATCGATGCCTTCTTCGAAAACGTGAACTGGAAGGTTGTAGACAAGCGATTCGAAGCATCGCTTAAAGCCAGATCTTGACAGTCCGAATATCAGAATAGGAGAAGGCAAGCATGGAACTGAAAGGAAGCAAGACTGAGAAGAGCCTTCTCGCAGCTTTCGCAGGAGAGTCACAAGCAAGAAACCGCTACACCTACTTCTCAAGCGTCGCAAGGAAAGAGGGCCTTGAGCAGATTTCAGCGATCTTCACCGAAACAGCAGACAACGAGAAAGAACACGCAAAACTGTTCTTCGAGGCTCTGAAAGGCGGAGATGCTGAGATCACGGCAAGTTACCCAGCAGGCGTGATAGGTAGCACTGCGGACAACCTGAAAGCGGCAGCTGCAGGCGAAAAGTTCGAGTGGGGAACGCTCTACCCAGGCTTCGCTGAAGTTGCGGAGAAGGAAGGGTTCAGAGACGTAGCCTCACTGTTCCGTCGCATAGCATCTGTCGAAGCACAGCACGAACGCCGATACTCGAAACTCCTAATCAACGTAGAGAACGACCAAGTCT
>JBAVVE010000139.1:0-2219 GCA_049697135.1 Bathyarchaeia archaeon
GGGTGGGCTCGCCATCAAGAGAAATCGCCACGTGGGCCGGATTCATCGACTCTTCGTACTTCTTTCTCGTGACATGGGGGTTTGCCTTGAAACCGCTCAACAGCTTCTGTTGTGCAGCGATGGCTTCGTCTAGAATCAGGTTCGGGGTATCCCAGTCATGCTCAGCTTTGAACCGATCGGATGTGTGAAAGCGCCAGCAGAAGACGCAGCGCATGTTGCAGAACTGGAGAGAAGGCGTGAGCTGCAGGCATCTGTGACTCTGGGCACCGTACCATCTCTTGTAGCAGAGCCTCCGCCCCGTGAGAGCCGCTCGTGTCCATCTGCAGATCTGAATGCCTGAATGCGTTCCTACTAGTCGATATCCTGCTCTGAGGTATCTCGATGCCGTGACTGGTCTGAGTTTCGAAGGACGCTTACAATGCCGAGATGGAAGCTTCATCCTACTGGTGGACCTTGTTCGGTCTTGCCATGCAGTTCATCAATGGTCTTGTCTGGGTCAGTCGAGAGCTTTCACTCTGCGAATTCTAGCGGTACGGAACGAACTCTCTACCCAAGAGTTCTCTTGCGACGATTATCTTCATTATGTCTGATGTTCCGTCGCCGATCATGGATCCTCTAACCTCTCTGAGCCGATATTCGTCAAGAGTCTCAGTTGTGAAACCCACTGCCCCTCGGTTCTGGATACAATCATTGATAACATTGAAAGCTACCTGAGGCACCCAGAACTTTATCATTGCAGATTCCCTCGTGAACGGCTGTTTTCTGTCCTTCAACCAGAAGGTCTGGTAGCAGAGAAGCCTGGCAGCTTGGAGTGTTGTGTAGTCTTCCGCGATTCGGAATTGAACTGATTCAAACTTGCCGATTGGGCTTCCAAAGGCTTTCCTCTGTTTGACGTATTCGATGGATTCGTCAAGTGCGGCTTGGGCCATTCCGACAGTCCAAAGGGCGATGTATGCACGCATAAGGTCGAAGGTTTCCATGACGTAGTAGAATCCCTTGTTCTCTTCTCCAATCAAGTTGCCGGCAGGAATGGTCACGTCTTTCAAGACAAAGCCGCCGAAGGAAAACAGCCTCCAACCGAGCGCATCAAACAAGTACTTGTCGAAGCCTGGGCGATCCGTCTCGACAAGAAACATGCTCACGCCCTTTGCATCGCTCCTCGGGCCCGTCCTTGCCATCACACAGTAAGCGGCACATTCGTTGATGCCTGTGATACATTGTTTCTCGCCGTTGATCACGTACTCGTTGCCTCTCTTCACAGCTCGTGTCGAGATAGCTCCTGCGTCAGAGCCGACGCTAGGCTCAGTTGAAGCTACGCCAAGCACCTTCTCACCGGTCACGAGCGAACGTAGCCACTTGTCCTTCAGTGGTTGTGATCCGTGCAGGTACAGGATCTCCGCCATGATGTCGCCGAGAGGTATCTGCCATCCCGCTCGGGCTAGCTCTTCAACTGCAATTGCCATCGTCGTCGCGTCGGCTTCCTGACCGCCGTACTCTCTGGGCAGTCTCAGACCCAACAGGCCGGCCTTTCCCATCTTGCGGTAGATCTCCCATGGGAACTGGCCCTTACGCTCATGCTCACGTATCTTCGGAGCAACTTCTTTGTGTGCGAACTCGCGCACCGTTCGTCTGAAGAGCTCCTGCTCATCAGTGAAGCTGAAGTCCAATCTCAGTCACCCCGCCAAGCAACGACCCGTTGTATTCCTTGTACCGTTGATAAGCTTGCCTTGGCTCGATCGAATGTTGAAGTCGAACGGGATGAGGCTCTACGCACTGTGCACCGTAGTCATTGGTTCCGAGGGAGTCATCAGAGATACATTGTGATGACTCCTCTTTTGACCAGAATATACATGACGATGACGCTTAGAACGAGTTCGACTATCATGTACGACCCATTGTAGATCGCTGAGTACAGCATGGGATTCATTCCGGCAGGAGCGTAGGTGGCGAAGAACACGAAGCCAGAGACGAAGTGGGTGATGAACCTGCCCGCAATGCCAACAATGACCCCTACGATCGGATGCCCCTTGAAGAATCCTGCAAGACCTAGGGCGCCAAATGCGATAGGGCAGTCTAACAGTAGTTGGACCGGATGCACGATGTAAGGCCACGGGAGCATGTCCACAAGACCGAAGATAATTCCTCCGAAGATGCCTATCTTTGGACCTCTTCTCAGAGCCAACCATAGGATTGGAATCATACTCACCGCAGTGACCGAG
>JBAVVE010000140.1:0-2706 GCA_049697135.1 Bathyarchaeia archaeon
GATCTCAACTGCCGAGTTCGCTCTGAAGAGTCAGCCCGTACGCCACCAGCTCGCTCGACAACTGAAGCATCATATCAGATTCAGTCTCAAGCGCATCGGGCAAGAAGGTTACAGAATCAGGCCAGCAGGCGGCTTACTAGTGATTGATGGTCTCATGGATGCAGACCCTGTAGCGAACAGTTTGGCTCGGATTCTTGGTGTGTCTCATGCGGACGCATGTGAACGAACTGCCACAGACCCGAGCGAAATCGTTGAGTGCGTAGTCAAGCTTGCTGAACGAACGATCAAGCATGGGGAGACGTTTGCGGTCAGGGCACGCAGATTCGAGCCCTCACAGCTGAAAGGCAAGGAGATCGAGATCCGAGCAGGCTCCGAAATCCTATCCCGCCTACCCAAAGGCGTCAGTGTGAACCTGGACAGTCCGGATCATACATTCCGTGTATTCTACGGCGCCAGTGACGCTTACATCTCGGCCAGACGGTTCAACGGCCCCAGCGGGCTACCGGTCGGCTCGCAGGGAAGTCTCCTAGGGCTGGCAACTGACCCCGCCTACGCGCCGTTGTCGTTCTACTTGTTGATGAAGCGTGGAGCCATGGTCTGGCCCGTCATAGCCGACCTACCCCCCCCTATAGGGGGCGTCCCCCCAGACGAGATATTCCAAGGCCTGAGGAGGCTCAGGCAGTACGTTCCAAAGAACACGTACTCGGCGCGGCTGATCGCACTCGATGAAGCCACGAGAAACGCTCTAGCGGCCGTTAGCCCGGACCTGCAAAGAGTCTTCTGTATGCGCTTGATGTTCCGGGCGGCCAAGCATCTTGCTCGGAACGTTCTAGGGCTCGTGACAGCTGACAGGTTCTGCCAAGGCGACGTGGAGTCCTTGAAGGACCTCAGAGCGGCCGACGAGGTCGCAACATTCCCAGTCTATCGCCCACTACTCATACTCGACGAGGCAGACATGAGAGAGCAGCTCGAAGAACTCGGACTAACCCACCCCGAGACAGAGAAGACCGCAACACAACCTCTATCCGGCGCAGACGAAGCCCTCATCGACGAAGCCAGGACGCTGGAGAATCGCCTCCAAGCAGAGCAGTTGGCTCACAAGATCGCAGCCGACTCGAGAAAAATGCAAATCGATTTTCCGTAGGTCGAGCCTAAAGATCGCGGCGTACAGTTCATCATGTTTGTTTCGCTGAAGCCAGAGCGACGATCTGGTGCGCCGCTATGGGTATCGCCTCTGTGAATGGTGTGTGCTTGTTCAGTCTCTCTATGCCGGCTGGTGGCGAGCGTAGCAGCCTCTTGGTCGCATCCAATAGGCGTTCAACCGTGATTTCTCGTTGAGGGACAATTTCTGCTAGGCCGAGCCTGGAGGCTCTCTTCGCGTTTCCATACTGTTCGGTATGGTCTGGGATCGGGATGAGGATCATTGGTTTCCCGAGCATAATCGCCTTCATTATGGTTCCGTGGCCCGCTCGCGAAACCACCACGTCCGACGCTTCCAGAAGCTCATACTGATCTTCAACCCAATCATAGACGGTCAGATTGCCATCACGAACAGGCGCCGATGATCCGTTAGGTTCGCCTCGAGAAGCCACGACTTCATATTCGCTGGGGAACCGTCTCAGAGACTCCAAGAGCAAGTCTGCGAGTACGGTCCGTTCGGTCTTGGGGCCACTTATGGCAGCGTAGATCAGCGGTTTTCGACTGGCGAAAAAAAGTGATCCATTTAAAGCGCCCCCGCTCGGTCGCTCCCTTGGCGCGTCTGACACAATCGGGCCGATCAGCTTGACTTTCTTCTTGTAGCGTCTCGGGATCGCTAGGTTGCTGGCGGAGATCGTGTAAGGGGCCGGAAAGTCCGGAATGAGCATTAGGTCACTTCTGGCCCAGACTCCCCCGAGGAAGGTTCTGAAGAACAGCCAGAATATGTTCACAATCAGGAAGAACAACCGCTCGACGGGTGAGATCTTCTTCGCCGACGGCTTCTTCACAATCTCCACTCGGAACTGATTCAGAATCAACGCAACGGGCACACCCATCAGTTTCCCGGCGATGAGAGAGGAAACACGCGAATCGGAAAGCACAACATCAGGTTTGAAGCGTTTGATGTTCCTGATCTCGGCTGTTAGCTGCTTGAGGAATCTTCTTACGCCGAGCGAGAAGCCGCTCGTTGCGGCCGTCATCTTGAAGTCGACTGTCCCGTCTTCTTTGGCTTTGAGTCCTATCGGAACCGTCGGAAGAGTGGGTAGTCCGCGTCTCCGAGCGTAGTCCAGCCCATCCGAGTATGTGGAGTAGACTACTTCCGCGCCTTGGGAGACTAGTGCGTCTGCGATGGGTTCGCATCTCGTAATGTGGCCCAGTCCGATGCCGCAAGGCGCAACGTAAACCCTCAACATAGACAGCTCTACAGTTTCTTCAGGTGGACTCCGCCGTTTGGCTGATCCTCTTCGAATACGATCGCCTGGAACTTCTCGACCTTAGTCTCCTTATCCAACCACGCGTCAGGCGGCAAACCCGCTTTCAAACAGCATTGACTCAGGAACTCCTCAGCGTTCCACTCCCACTCCGGCGCCACTTGAGGCAACAGAAGTCCACGATACGGGCCTTGTCCCACTATGAGTCCGTCGCGTCCGATCTCGATCTCTTTGGGCCTCTCGATAGGCTCCCTTGCTTCAAGCTCTTCTGGAATCGTTAGTACACTGACTTCAACAG
>JBAVVE010000141.1:0-7860 GCA_049697135.1 Bathyarchaeia archaeon
CTGTAGAGACCGCCCTGAAGGTAGGTAGAAAGTTCTCACGCAAGCATGAGATCATCGCCCTCATGTGTTCATTTCACGGCCGAACGCTGGGAACTCTAAGCGTGACAGGCCAAGCAGGCCGCAAGAACTACGGAATGGGTCCATACCTAGGTGACGTAGCTTTCGCTCCAGCACCCTACTGCTACAGGTGCAGCCTGAACCTAGAATACCCCGAGTGTGGCGTGCAATGTGCCAAGATGGTAGACGACATCGTGAACTACTCGACGGCGGGGAATGTTGCTGAGTTCATCGCAGAACCGGTGATGGGAGAAGCCGGGATAGTAGTCCCGCCGAGAGAATACTTCTCGGAAGTCAAGAAGGTACTGGACCGGTATGGAATCCTCTTCATCGCAGACGAAGTCCAGACCGGGTTCGCAAGGACAGGAAAGATGTTCGCCTCCGAACACTATGGAATCTCCCCCGACATGATCGCCATGGCGAAGGGCATAGCTGATGGGTTTCCATTGGGAGCGTGCACAACACGAGCAGACATAGGAGAGGCCTTCGAGCCTGGAGACCACCTGTCCACATTCGGAGGGAACCCAGTTAGTTGCGCAGCCGCACTAGCCAACATTGACTATCTGCTTGAGAACAGACTGGCGGATGAAGCCGGCCGAAAGGGCAAGTATCTCCTGCAGAGACTGCACGAGTTGCAGCAGAAGCATCAGCTGATCGGAGACGTCAGGGGGTTGGGCCTCATGGTCGGAGTTGAACTTGTCAAAGACCAAAAGCTGAAGACCCCCGCTCTAAACGAAGCGGCAAAGATCAGGGAACTTGCGCTCAGCAAGGGCGTTCTCCTCGGACACGGGGGAGTGAAGGGAAACACTGTGCGAATCCAACCTCCACTAGTGATCACGGAGGAGCAGCTAGACAAGACGGTCCAAGTGGTCGATGAGTGCCTCAAAGAAATCCGCTGATATCGAATGGCCCCAGTGCTTGTCCGGGCTATTTCTCAAGGGTTCGCTTGGTTCCGGGGTCCTGTAGGTGCGGTCGGGATCACTTGGAGTATCTTCAGGGGCATGAACCTGTTCAGAATCACCATCTGCAGTAGTGTACTATTGCCGCAAATGACCTGCACAAGCTCTACTTTCACCCGCCTCACTGGACTATATTCGTCGTCAGTATCGAGTCTGTCGCAGTGAAGTTTGAAATAATGCGCGGTCGTCAGCTATGGGCGTAAGTGTTGTCTGGGATTGTGGAACCTCGCAGTTGACGCGTGTGCATGCCACGCGTGTGGCTGTGGGGGTCTGGTGGGAAGCCCTTGTCCGAGCGGGAAGAGAAATCGACGACTGAATCAAAGAAGAGATACGAGTTCATCGAGGACATCCCCGGCATAGGTCCCGCTACCGCCGAGAAGTTGAAGGAACTTGGATTTCACACGGTTGAATCGCTCGCGACTGCAACCGTGAAGGAACTCACTCAAGCTGGAGTTGGGGAGAAGCAGGCGGCTAAGATCATCACGGAAGCGCGAAACACTATCGCCACGAGTTTCGTCCGTGCAGACGAACTGATGAAGATGCGTCAGAATGTTCTCCGAGTTTCCATGGGCAGCAAGCAGTTGGACGAGCTTGTGGGAGGCGGCCTTGAGAGCCAGACTATTACAGAGTTCTACGGGGAGTATGGGGTCGGCAAGAGTATACTTTGCCACCAGCTCGCTGTCAATGCCCAGTTACCTGTTGAACAGGGTGGACTCAATGGCGGTGCACTGTATGTTGATACGGAGAATACTTTCAGACCAGAATGGATCGTCAGGATGTCTGGCCCTTTGGGCCTCGACCCAGAGACGGTTGGGAAGAACATAATCTACTCCGAAGCTTTCAACTCAGATCATCAGATACTGATTCTCGAGAAAGCGGACAAAGTCATCCAGGAGAACAACATCAAACTCATTATCGTAGACTCTCTGACGGGACACTTCCGCAGCGAGTATCTCGGACGCGAGATGCTTGCCGAACGACAGCAGAAGCTCAACAGTCACATGCACCGACTTGTGAGACTTGCACGAGCATTCAACGCAGTTGCGGTTGTTACAAATCAAGTCATGTCGAAGCCCGACGCCTTTTTTGGCTCAGGTGTCGAAGCAGTAGGTGGACACATCGTCGCACACACCTCGCACACAAGGATCTTCTTGAGACGTGCAACGGGCGGTCCGGTCAGGATCGCGCGGCTTGTGTCAAGCCCGTACTTGCCTGAGGGTGAACGGATCTTCAAGATCACCGAGGAAGGAATAAAAGACATCGCTGAAGAGGACGAGGTCAAGAGGAGAAGATAGGTGGCTGAAGCATTACCTGAAGCCGCGATAGACAAGTACATTCGACTCATCGTTGAGAGAAGAATCGCTGACGCAGAGAAAGAACTTGAAGACTTGAGGCCGAAGATAGGAAGCACAGAATGGAACAGAGGCTATGTAAGAGCACTAGAAGGACTTCTCCTCACAAGAAAAGCAAACAACGACAACTACCTTTTCTTCGCGAAGAAGGAATTCGACAAAAAATCCCTCAAGACGCTCATGAAGGAGTTTGTGGAGAACGCAGGAAGCCCACTATACGGCGATTATGACAGAGGATACTTCTCTGCACTGGCGCGGCTCGTCAAAGTCATGGAGGAAGGGGGCGTCTATTCGCTCTCGAACAATACACGTAATCACACCGAGGAAGCTAAGGCAATCGCTCAGTAAAGGGTCAGAACAGTATAGGTCAGAATCAGCGCCATAAGCCATGATATGATGAATGTGCCGATTCCCAGCGTGATGTAGCGGTTCTTCCCTTTCAATTGGGCCTCGCCATACCCAAGCTGGTAGCGAAAGACGACTACTGTAACTGCATACACCAAGAAGGCCACAGCCGGATAGACGAAACCTGCCATCTCCCCGCTAACAACATCTCTGAGCGTGAAAACGGATCCGACTCCGGTAGCAATGGCTATCAAGAGCCTTGACCAGTAGACGACGGATGAAGGCTTCAAGCCCATTTACGCTCCGGATGGCGTCTGATGTGTGTTTGCGTCATGAAGACCGCGATGACGAACTTCGACATAGCAGCGATCCTTCCTGAATTGAGGAAGCACACAATCGGCGGTCGCATAGATAACGTTTATCAAATCACGCAGGAAGCCTTCCTCCTCAAGATTCACCCAGACAACCTCAACCTCGTAATTGAGCCCGCGAAGAGAGTACACCTCACCAAGTTCGAGATCAAGACACCAGCGAAGCCCTCGCAGCTATGCATGGCTTTTCGCAAGCACATCAGGTCAGCAAAGATCGTCGGGATCGAGCAGCCGCATTTTGAGCGCGTACTCCTTTTCGAAGTCGAGAGACAAGGCGAGCGCCAGAAGATAGTTGTGGAACTCCTGCCGAGAGGAAACCTCATACTTGTTGACCATGATGGCAGAGTTGTCGTTTCATCTCGATATGCACGAATGAAGGATCGGAGTATCCTGAGAGGACAACCCCTCAAACTTCCTCCTCCAAGAGGAAAGAATCTACTGGAGGCAACTAGAGAGGACGTAGAGGAGCTGCGGAGCCTCAAAGACCTTGACTCCGTCAAGGCTTTCGCTCACATATTCGGCGTCGGCGGCATCTTCGCTGAAGAAGTGCTACAGAGAGCAGACATCGACAGATCAAAACCCGCTGTAGACTTGTCAGATGACCAGATCGAGAGAGTATTTCGCGCGATCTCAGAACTGAAAGACGCCCTGTTGACTGGAGCACGGTCCCCTGCAGTTGTGCTAGACGATTCCCAGATTATCGACGTGGTCCCGTTCGAGCTTGAACGCTACGAAGGCATGAGGAAGACATCATTCGCCACCTTCAGCGAAGCTGTGGACGAGTACTTCACCATACTCTCATCGTTCGGCGTGGCAGGACGACGCGAACGAGCACTCCTAGAGAAGAGACAGCAACTCGAAAGGAGGCTGGAAGCTCAAAAGACACAGCTCGACGAGCTCACTAGCTCAATAAAGACGCTCCGGACCATGGGGGACCTGGTTTTTCGTCATCTAGGTGAGATACAGCCAGTTCTCGAGGCAGTAGCCCAAAGCCGACGTTCAAAACAATCACTTGAGGCAACCAAAAGGTTGCTTATGAGAAACAATGCTGACGGATCAAGGATCTACCCATCCTTTCTAGAGCTGGGCCCTCGCGGTGACAAGGTAACCTTCGCTTTCGAAGACACGCGAATCGAAGCTGAAGTCAGAAAGAGACCACAGGATCAAGCTGCTGAGTACTACGAAAAAGCGAAACACCTCGAATCCAAGCTTTCGGGACTGAAGAAGTCCACTCAAGAGACGGAACTGCTTCTAGGGAAGCTCACTAGCGAGGAAATTGAACTCAAGCAAACCGGCAAGCCTGAACTTAGACAGGAGAAGGAGTGGTTCGAGAAATTCAGATGGTTCTACTCCTCAGAAGGAATGCTCGCCATCGGAGGACGGGATGCCGCATCGAACGAGACTCTTCTGAAACGATATGTCAACCCGGAGGATCTTGTCATGCATGCGGAAGTCCACGGTGCACCATTCTTTGTGATCAAGACCAACGGAGCCCAACCCTCGAATGAGACTCTCATGGAGGCAGCTCAGGCATGCGTTTCCTATAGCCGATTGTGGAAGGAGGGAATCCGAGCGGGCGATGCCTACTGGGTAAGACCCGAGCAAGTCACGAAAAGCGCTCCAGCAGGAGAGTACCTAACCAAAGGGGCATTCATGATTCGGGGCACACGCAACTTCCTTCGAGGAGTCGAGTTAACCCTCGCACTTGGCGTGACGCTTCATGAAGGCAAGCCTCTCCTGATGGCCGGCCCACCGAGCGCGGTCAGGAACAAATGCAGCATCTACGTCGAGATGCGGCAAGGCAGGACGAGCCCTGCGGAAGCTGCGCGAAGAACCCTCGCGATGTTGCGAACCAAAGCTGAAGGCGGGACACACATCGACTTGCCACGTAATACCTTGGATGATGTAATACGGCTGCTGCCGCCCGGCGGAGTCGAGGTAGTGAAAAGTCCTTAAGCATGATAGGGTCGTCCGGTATTGGGATTCCAATTGTCGGCAACTTCAACAGGTCCAGAGGTTGAAGTCAAAGACGTGATGTCGTCACCAGTACTGACCGTCAGAGAGGACGACAATGTCACTAAAGTCGCCAAGGCGATGGCGAGGAGAAACGTAGGCAGCGTCGTTGTCGTTGACAAGAAGCGTAAACCACTCGGCATGATTACCGAGAAAGACGTAGTTCGCCGAGTGGCTGCCAAAGGCTTCCACCCAAACAAGATCAAGGCTGGCAAGATAATGTCAAAGCCCTTGCGTACCGTGGAACCTACCCTAGACGTAAAGGAAGCCGCAAGGAGAATGAAACAGGAGAAGGTGAAGCGTTTCGCAGTGATGGAAGCCGGCAAGCTCGTAGGCATGGTAACTGGAACCGATATCGTCGGAATCACTCCAGCATTGATCGACATGATGGAGGAGAAGTCGAAGATCAGACCGCTAGCTGAACCGCGCGAAAAGAGCGCGCTGGCTGGATACTGTGACGAATGTGGCATGTGGTCAGATGACCTGAAATCACGCGATGGGTCGTTTCTCTGCGCCGACTGCAGTTCCGATCTGGAGAAAGAAACCTAGAACAACCTGCAGTCCTTTCCTTCCACCACCGCCTGCTGTGTTCTGGCCTCTGGCCGACGCCGAGTGCTCGAGGAACATCGAAGATGTCGCTGAGAATAACTGACGTGAAGCTCCTTTCCAAAGGAAGACTTCTCGAAGGCTCAATCTCAATTGACAACGGCAGGATTGCCGGAATTGGCAGGACTGCGCTTCTTCCAAAGTCTGAAAGAACAATCGATGGCAGGGGCCTGATCGCGCTTCCTGGTCTGATCGATGCTCACGTCCACCTTCGAGACATGGAATTCGCATACAAGGAAGATTTCCAAAGCGGTACCTCCTCGGCAGCGGCAGGCGGATTCACCACCGTCCTTGACATGCCCAACACTCGACCTCCTACCAACTCAGACGAAAGAATCTTCGAGAAGATGGCGAAAGCGAGAGATTCGATACACGTGAACGTTGGATTCTACGGCGCTCTGGCGGAATCAACCGATGATCTTCGCAGAATGAAGAATGCCGGCGCGGTTGCGTTCAAGCTCTACATGAACGAACCGAACCCGGATGCCTGGCACAATGATCATCGAAGACTGCTCTCCTCACTTAAGGAATGCAAATCGCTTGGTGTATGCGTCGCTGTTCACGCAGAAAATGGACCGGCGACCTCCAAGATCCAAGGAGAGTGCCAATCAGCAGGAAAGAGCCGCATGCGAGACTTTCTGAGAGCACATGCACCTAGGTTCGAAGTGGACGCGATCCAGACAATCTCCCAACTAGCCCGCCGTTCCCGGTCAAAGATCCATGTGTGTCACGTGAGTACCTACCAGGGCCTTAGAGAGATCTTTGCAGCCCGGAGAAGAAGTATAGCGGTTACTTGCGAAGTGACTCCGCATCATATGTTTCTGGACCAGACAGACATGAACCGGAGAGGGGGAATCGCCGTCATGGTGCCACCTCTGAGGAGCCCCAGAGATGCAAGATCCCTCTGGAATTCAGTTGCCGGAGGATCGGTGGACATAGTAGCAAGCGACCATGCTCCTCACACAATCGAGGAGAAGACAGCCGAGGACGCGTGGGCGGTGAGACCTGGTATCCTAGGGCTTGAGACTACACTTCCCTTGCTGCTCACCAAGCTCCATCATGGCCAGATCGGCCTAAGCAGAATTGTTGAATTGTTGGCTCGTGGTCCGGCGAGGATCTTCGGACTCGAACGGAAAGGAAGGCTTGCCGTCGGGATGGATGCCGATCTAGTACTGATCGATCCGAAGGAACGGTTCAGGGTTGATTCAAAGAAGTTCTACTCGAAAGCACACTTTTCGCCGTTCGACGGTGCAAAGTGCACCGGTCGACCTGTACTGACGATGGTCGCGGGGCATGTCGTGTATGACCGCGGTGAGATTGTCGAGGCGCACAACGGTAAGATCCTGACTCAAGGGGCAGGACCATGAGGTTCGTCCTCGACGGTATGCTCGGCAAGCTGACAAGGTGGCTCCGCATGATGGGCCACGACGCCCTCTACCTCAACGACGCACAGGACCGAGCCCTCGTAGCGAACGCCGTCCAAGAGAAGCGGATCTTGCTGACTTCGGATGTGGCGCTGTATCGATACGCGACCACTCATGGAGCCGAGGCATTTCTCGTGAAAGGCCGGACAGAGGCTGAAAGGCTCGCGAGCCTCGCGAGCAGGTTCAAACTTGATCTCTCGGTCGAGACGACCAGGTCCAGATGCCCAGCTTGCGGATTCGAACTGAAGGCCGCGTCGAAAGGAGAAGTGAAGGGCAAGGTGCCTGAGACAACCTTTAATGTCTTTGACGAATTTTGGGCCTGCTCGAACCCGGACTGCGGTAAAGTGTATTGGCAGGGCAGTCATTGGGGGAACATAGGCGCCCTATTGGAGAAGGCGCGGAAGATCCAAAGCGAGGAATGATGGAAAGGCGGAGACCAGGAGAAGATGGTTAAAACCTACTCGATCGATGACGGACGCTTTCTTGTCAGCCTCGCAAGAAGTGCGATCACCGAATACCTGTCAAAGCGTAAAGCGATTGATCCACCACCCGATGCACCAAAGCATCTGCTTGAGAAGTCAGGGGTCTTTGTTACACTCAACTCGGTGAAGCCGACGAGGCAGTTGAGAGGATGCATTGGCTATCCGCTGCCAACAGAGCCACTCGTTGCAGCCGCGATCAGTGCGGCAATAGAAGCCGCTACAGGTGACCCACGTTTCGAGCCTGTTCAACT
>JBAVVE010000142.1:0-15306 GCA_049697135.1 Bathyarchaeia archaeon
GGCTACACGTATGGAAGAATGGAAGACGATCTATGAAGACTCCAAGAGAAAGATACTGGCACGCAACGACGAGAGAAAGGCCATCGATCTCAGCACCGGTGAAGTAATCACTGAGTACAGGGTGACCGAAAACAGGCCCCGCGTACTGGGACCAATACCGGCTTAGCCTGCCTCCGACGCACGACGGACGACGTTACGACGTGATTCCGACGGCGGTTGCACCGGCATACTTCACGAAGCGGCGACGATCTAGGACTCTCAAGAGACCTATTCTAATTGCATAAGGTTTAGTCCTATGCAATGAGAGAGGTAACGGGTCCGCTCCTTTTGCGCCCAGCTGATTTTGAGCCCAACTACTGCTCGTTCTCAGCTCTTTTTCGGCCAAGAATCTACTCGAGAACTGCTTACTCGACAGTTCTAAACGAGAGTCTAAACCTATCCCGGCCCACATTCACAACTCTCTGCTATGCGCTGTTTCGTGGCCCCTTGCCGGCCGAACGTCCATTTTCCCGGCACGTCCCTTCTTGTTATTCTTTCAATTCGCTTGAGCGTTTGAATCTGGCAACTTGGTCTTTCTGGCCATCTTTCGAGTGACGCGGCCGGCTCACACAACTCGCACGGGAAACGGGATTGCCTGAGCTATCGGTAGACCGTCTTCCTATGTTCGAATCTCAATAGATACAGTGTTTCACCTTGCACCGCATAGATGAGCCTGTATGGCGGAACGTAGACGGAACGTTCGCCCTTCAGAGCGAATCGTAGCGGCTTCCCAGTCTCGGGGTTATCCAGCACCTTTTCGATCTGATCCTTCACGCGATCCTTGATAGTCTTGTCTCTAAGCTTCCTCAGTTCGCGTTCGAATTTCTTGGTCCAGATGACTTGTGTGATGACTACCAAGTCTCAAGCTCTTCAAGGAAGCGTCTTCTTGGAGCCTTTCGCGCTTGCCCGCGTTCGATCTCTCTCCAGGCTCTTTCCACTTCCCGGAAAATCCGCAGGTCCGCTTGGAGGGTCTTGTTGTCGATCTTCTTGAGAACGACGACATTACCCTTTCGCGGGGTGAAGATCGCGAAGACATTGCCTGCTTCTATGCCTAGTTTCTGCCTCACGCGAGATGGAATCACAACCTGCCCCTTGGAGCTAATACGGGTCAGCTCAGGCACGTCTTGAGATCTCATAAAGCGTAAGAATATCTTACCAACGTTTAAGCATAGCGACGAGGTCAACTCGGCTGACCTGCGGCGTGCAGAGGAGCAACCCGATCGCGGGTTCTGAGGAAAGGCGTCTCGCTCTGAGTCTTGGAGCTAGCATGCGACACAGGCCGTACACCGGTAGGGACCGGACCAGGCCGGGCCACTAATGAGGTTCTGTTGAGGCTTGTGGCCGAGCACAGACAGTAGAAGTCGTGTCCCCAGATAGCATGTGCACATCTTGCAGGTCAAGCGTTGAATGCCCACCAATATTACGACATGCTCCTCTTGGCCGGTTCCGAGCTTGCTTGCCGCTCGTTTTCCGCTCTCATTCGGCTGAGAAGCTGCTGAAAGTCTGCTTGCTTGACAGTTCTAAACGACACTGTAGACCTATCCCGGCCCGCCAAGCTTTTGGATTCAAAGGGAGCCTGTCTCCGCCTCAAGTAAAGCTGTGTTATGAGACGAAGACGATAATAGGGCACTCACCAAGCTCCTGACAGGATGCGCTTCAGATTGGAGCCCAGATCTCTCACTCTCTGCTCCAGGTACTTCTTTGGCAGCCGTGCAATCGACAAGCTCGCGCAGTTTTGTCGGGAAATCCGTGTGCAAGAAAAGAACGCCGTTCTAGTATGCGACGGAATAACCTGGAAAGTTGCCGCGGAAAGGATTTCGGTATCTTTGAGCGCATCTGGATTTCGCGTCGGCAAAGTCATCGTGGAGAAAGGTGCTGTGCGATCAGAGGTAGAGAAAGCTCGTGAGAGAATCCGCTTACTGAGCCCCTGCATCGTGTTTGGCATTGGGGGCGGAGTCAGCATGGACATTGCAAAGGCTTCCGCATTCCTAGAGAAGGCATGTTGGATCACTGTGCCAACGAGCTTTGCGACAGATGCTATGACAGGAATCAACGCGACATTCAGGGGAGAGAGTAGAGGCGTCGACGACAAAGCTCACGAGGGAGACTACGATATCCGTGTCGGGCCGCCGCTGGCGTGCGTCGTCGACACAGACATAGTGAGAAACGCCCCGTGGAAGTTCCAAGCCGCAGGATATGCTGACTATCTGGCCAAGCTTTGCGCCACCCACGATTGGGACCTCGCCTATTCTCGTGGGAAAGATCAAACCTACAGCGAATACGCGATAATGCTCGCGAGGGCCCAAGTGGAATACCTGATGAAAAATGCATCAAGAATAAGGAAGGATGAAGGAGCCTTCGAGGGCTTCCTCAAAGTCATGATGAACGACGGATTCCTCACCGAGATGGCCGGGAATTCAAGAATATTGTTCGGTAGTGAACACGTAGTCGCACAAGGATTGATGGAGGAACAAATGCGCGCAAACGTTGCGGGCTTACATGGAGAACAGGTAGGTCTGGGAACAATTCTAATGGCGTACTTGCAGGGTCAAGACTGGATGGCAGTGAAAACAGCCCTGGAGAAAATAGGCGCTCCCGTAACAGCAGAGCAAATCGGCCTCGGAGATGAGTCTGTGATTCGAGCCCTAGCAAGAGCCAGAGCAATCAACGAGTCTTGGCTGCGTGATCGCCCAGATATCTATACAATCGTGATGGAAAAACCCTTGACTCGAGAACTCGCGAAGGAGATCGCAAAGGGAACCGGCGTCATAATGTGACCGCGGCCTTTCTCGCCTTCTAGCGCACAATCGGAATGGCTGAAGCCGTCACTAAATACGGCCGCCCGGGCTCCTAGCTACCTCGGTGCGATGCTCGCCGACAGAATCTACGAATACGGCTTGTTGTCAGGTGTTATAAGCGCCCTATCGGTCCCAAGGAACATACCAAAGGCCGTGAAGTTTTGCCGGTTCATCCATACATACCGAACAGCAATCCCGAAACGAAAAGAGAGATGCTCAGAGAAATTGGTGTGCAGAGCGTCGAAGAGCTCTTTGCAGATGTCCCTGAGAGAATAAGGATCAAGAAAAGGCTACAGTTGCCATACGCCAAGTCGGAATACCAGGTGAGAAGAGATATCGAAGCCATTCTGTCAAGAAACAAGACTTGTGGTGAGCTAGTCAGCTTCTTGGGAGCGGGTTGCTGGCCGCATTACGTGCCTGCGGTCTGTGACGAGATTAACTCGCGGTCGGAGTTTGTGACGGCATACGCCGGTGATGTGTATTCTGACCTCGGAAGGTACCAGGCGTTCTTCGAGTTCCAGAGCATGATAGGCGACCTCGTTGCGATGGACGTTGTGAGTTTTCCTTGGTACAGCTGGGGAAGTGTTGCTGGCGACGGTGCCCGCATGGCTGTAATGATTACCGATCGGCACGAAATCCTGATGCCTAGGACAGTCAGCCCTGACAGACTATCCGTTATGCGAGCACTCTGCGAAGGCTTGGCCGATATCAAGCTGGTCAAGAACGATCCAGAGAGCGGGCAAGTCAGCCTTGATGACTTGAAGAGCAAGATTTCATCAAAGACGGCAGCGGTCTACATTGAAAACCCAACATACCTAGGGTTCGTCGAGTCACAGGGTCAGGAAATTTCCGAGATAGCCCACGACCACGCAGCATTGTTCACAGTCGGGGTCGAGCCTCTATCGCTAGGGGTCTTGACTCCTCCGGGCGAGTACGGTGCAGACATAGTGTGCGGTGAAGGTCAGCCTCTTGGCGTGCACATGAATTTCGGAGGCGGGCTCCTAGGATTTCTTGCATGCAGGGATGTCGAGCGGCTTGTGTCAGCAATCCCGCACAGGTTGATAACAGTAACCACGACCGAGCAGAAGGGAGAATGGGGATTCACATACGTCCTCCCTGAAAGAACCATGTTCGCCGCAAGAGACAAGGCCAAATCGTTCACCGGCACCGGTACAGCTCTTTGGGCCATAACCGCCGCAGTCTACCTCTCGCTGCTAGGCCCCAGCGGTGTGCGAGAGCTTGCAGAGGTCATCATGCAGAAGTCGCACTACGCGATGAAGCGGATTTCCGAAATAGCGGGAATCAGAGTTCCCGTGTTCAAATCCTGCCACTTCGAAGAGTTCACCGCGAACTTCGACGGGACCGGGAAGACCATATCAGAGGTAAACAAGGTTCTTCTTGATTCCGGGGTCATCGGAGGAAAGGACCTTACGAAAGAGGTCCCCGAGCTTGGCAACACAGCACTATACTGCGTCACGGAGGTACATACCAAGGCAGACATCGACAAGCTTGCTGCCGCACTTGAGGAGGCTGTCCAATGAGAGAGGCAGAAACGACAGGCTATCATGCAGTCTCCTGGAAAGAGCCGATCGTGTATCAACTGGGCAGAAAGGGCAGAAGAGGCCATCAGGTACCCGCGGTTGAAGACGATATCAAGGCGGCGATTGGAGACGTTGTATCTCGCATTCCTGGGAAAATGCTAAGAAAGCAACGTCCAGAACTACCACAGCTTTCAGAACCAGAAGTCGTAAGACACTACATCCGCTTGTCGCAAGAAACTTACGGCGTTGATTCTGGAATCCACATGCATGGAACCTGCACAATGAAATACAACCCCAAGCTCAATGAGTCAATCGCGAGGTCGCCCAGAATAGCCAACCTCCACCCTCTCCAGGACGCCGAAACTGTTCAAGGTACGCTACAGATAATGTATGAATTTCAGAAGTGGTTGTGCGAGCTTTCCGGGATGCGGGAGTTTTCTCTGCAGCCGCGGGGCGGGGCTCACGCAGCATTTGGCAATGCTCGCATAATTAGGGCATACCACAGGCTGAACGGCGAACTCGAGCAGAGAAAAGAGATAGTCACGACAGTTCTATCGCATCCGTGTAATGGCGGGTCACCTGCGACAGCGGGTTTCGAAGTTGTGACACTCTACCCCAACGAGGAGACAGGGTATCCAGACATAGAAGCTCTAAAGGCCGCAGTCTCGAGCCGAACAGCAGGGCTCATGATGACCGATCCCTATGACACAGGTATCTTTGACAGCAACTTGGAAGAGTACATCAAGATTGTTCATGAAGCAGGTGGCCTTGTCGCGATCGATCAAGCCAACGCCAACTCCCTACTAGCCAGACTAAGAATAGGAGATGTGGGCGCGGATCTGTGCCACTTCAACCTTCACAAGTCATTTTCGACTCCTCACGGGTCCACCGGCCCTGGCACCGCCGCCATTGGCGCTAGCGAGGAACTCAGGGAGTTCCTTCCAATTCCAACAGTGGCGTTCGATGGAAGCAAGTACTATTTCGACTACGATAGACCGCACAGCATAGGGAAACTTGGGGAATTCCACGGCGTTGTCCCGAACGTCCTGAGAGCGTACGCATGGATGATGACAATGGGCGCAGAGGGACTGGAAGAGGCCTCAGAGGTAGCGGTCATAAACAACAACTATCTCGTAAAGAAGCTCCTGAAAGTTCGAGGAGTAAGCTTGCCCTGGCATGAATCCCATCCTTTCAGATTGCAGGAAGCCAGATTCAGCCTACAGAAGTTGAAGGAGGACACGGGCATAGGAGTCGCCGAAGTGAATCGGAGGATAGTGGATTATGGTCTTCAGGACATGGAGACAAGCCATGAGCCCTGGATAATTCCAGAGCCATTCACACCGGAGCCGCCTGAGACGACTCCTAGGGAAGATCTTGACAAATTTGCTGAAGTACTCGACGCAATTTCCCACGAAGCATACACGAGTCCCGAGACGGTCAGGACGGCACCTCACAATGCCGCGATATCAAAGATCGATCGAGCACCATCACGTGACCCACAGAGATGGGCCATGACGTGGAGAGCGTATCTTAGGAAAGCAAGAGGTGACAAATGCTGAAGAAACTCTCGGGCAAGGTGGCGATCGTTACAGGAGCATGGCGGGGGATAGGCGCGGCGACAGCAAGAGTGCTGGCCCAACACGGCGCACAGGTCGTACTAACTGACGTTGCAGATGGCGTTCACGACACAGCAGAGAAGAACAGACAGACCGGTCTGAACGCGATAGCCCTCAAAATGGATGTCACACAAACAGATCAGGTAAACCACGTGGTTCAGGAAGTCTTGAGCAGATTTCGTCGGATAGACATACTGGTTAACAACGCAGGGATATACCCTCGCCGCAACCTGGTCGATATGTCAGATGAATTTCTACGTCAAATGTTCGATGTCAACGTATTTGGGATGTTCAGATCCACAAGAGCAGTTCTTCCAGTTATGATGAAGCAGAAGTACGGGAAGATCGTGAATATGTCCTCTGTTACGGGACCGATGGTCGCTGATGCTTCTGGAGGTCAAACTGCCTACTCGGCAACTAAGGCTGCCGTCTTGGGCTTTACAGTAGCGTTGGCGTTGGAAGTTGCACAATACAGGGTGAATGTGAATTGCATTTGTCCTGGCTCCATCGATACTCTAGGAGGCAGAGACCAGACCTTAGAGCCAGGTTACCCAGATGAAAGCATGGAAGCCCTGGGGCGCACCATTCCCATGTGTAGGCTGGGAACGCCAGAAGAAGTTGGAGAGCTCGTTGCCTTCTTGGCATCCGACGAGTCGAGCTACTTGACAGGAACGCACATAGTCATTGACGGTGGCAACACACTTCAAGAGACATACCGTGGCCCCTACACTCCCCAGTGAGTTTAGAGTGCCATTGCAGGCCTGCCTCCTCTATCCTATCTCAATTAGATCCGAGAGCGGTAGGTCGGAGGCCATGGGGTTAGTTTGTTCTAGTCTTTATTAGCCACTCAAGTCTCGTGAGTTACTCATGTCGTCTAAGGTCAGCCCCATAGTCTACCAGACTGCTAATGTGGTCGCAGTCGTTGGCGCGCTCGTTGTGAACATGCTGGCCACCGCTCTTCCACTGAACAATGTAACTACCGTAAAGGTATCCGACTACTACCCGAATCTGTTCACACCACCTGGGTACGTCTTCTCCATCTGGGGCGTCATCTATGCCCTGGCAATTGTCTTCATGATCTATCAGGCAAGACCGAGCCAACGCTCAGAAGCCTACCTGAACCAGATCGGCTTCCTGTACCTGATCGGCGCTGTCGCCAACATGTGTTGGCTTTTCATCTTCCACTACTCATACGGGGTTCCGGCACTCTTCGTTGTTTCCCTCGCCCCGATGGCTGTGCTTCTTCTGACTCTGCTCTTGATCTACCAACGCCTAGGCATCGGCAAGAGTGAGGTGCCTCGAAACCAAAAATTGGCTGTGCACCTATCAATCAGCGTCTACTTGGGATGGATCTCACTTGCCATCATTGCCAACCTTGCATCCGCCTTGAATGTGCTAATTCCGGGCATTTCAGAGCCGACACAGACGCTGTGGACGTCCCTCGTGATAGTCGTCGCGCTCGTGATCACTGTCCTCATGGTATTGACTCGTAGAGACTTCGCGTTTGGACTGGTCGTCATCTGGGCTTCTGTAGGTATTGCAGTAAACCGAATCGCAATCCCTGTCATCTTCGCAACCTCAGTTGCGACAGCCATTATCGTGGCGATTCTGATCCTACTGGCGCCGTTCCTGAAGAAGGCAAGCATTGTGGGCTTCTACGCTGCACGCAACAAGCGATAGGCCGCCGCTCCAAGAGCTCCCAAGCTCTAGTAGACCAGGGGTATCAGCCGTTTCGTTCTTCTCATGTAGCTACGATACCCGTCGCCGAACTCCGTCAACAGCATCTCCTCTTCGTGATGGATGCGCCAAATGAGAATTGGCACAAATAGAATCGAGAGCACTATCGCGATGAGGCTACTCATGGCCAAGGCCATGCCTGAGAGGCAAAGGATAGCACCAGAGTAACCCGGGTGCCGAACAACGCCATAGGGTCCACTCGTTATCAGCCGATGACCCGGTTGTACGCCGAGGCGCGATGTGTATAGACCGTGCAGTGCCCGCATGGCCACCGCCTGTAATATGTTGCCTATGGCAAAGAGAGCCAACCCGATCCAAGCCACTGGTCCGTCTCGTGGAATTGGTCCAGAGAAGTTCGCGTATTCCCAGGGTGCCATGACAATGATGCCAAGCATGATCGGTCCGCCGAGGGCTGTAAAGATTCGCTGGCTCCTGTCATAGGAGGAGGCAACTCCTCGTTGCCGTCCCAACGCTGTCACGAGCCCCCACATGGCCCATAGAACGACGTATAGCGCTCCGACTGGCCGGCTGATGAAGGCGGCCCCACCCCCCAGGGCAATGATGATCGCAGAGAAGGCGATTATCGAGAATAACCAGGCGAGCAATTTCAGGACAACCGTCTTCAAGTTCCTCAGCCCAACCGCGCGACATCATCTGTTTCTTATAGGGTTGACTGGAATCCGTCTGATACTGACGAGTTCAGAAACACAGAAGTGGAGGCAGAATGTGGAGCAAACATGAGGGGCAGGCTGCGGTTCACTCAGTAGAAGACCTAGTGTCTCTTGTCAATCGGGTCGACGTATGCTACTTGTTCAAGAAAGGCGAGCATCCACGCGTTTGCGACATGGTCAAGGAGAGTGACAGTACAGTTCGCCGCGGTTTGGTCTTGGGTTGGTCAGAAGAAGCCCACCTGAAGAAGGAACTCTTCCTCTCCGTCGATGAGAAAGGTAGCCTCCTGCTACTATCAAGCAAGAAAGTCAGAGAACTGTCTGAGGATTGGTCCCAAAAGGGTTTGTCACGAGATGAAAAGACGTTGCTCGAGGTTTTGGATCGTCCGATGTCAACCCCTGAACTGCGTGAGGCTGCTCACCTTCCCAAACAGAGGTTCGAGAACGCCCTGATTGGTTTACGCGCGAAGATGAGGCTGGCACTAGTCGGCGTCAGAAAAGAGTCAAAGACCAAGCACATCAACGTCTTTGGCAAGATCGGAAAGTGGGATTCTACAGCGTAACCTCCGACCTATCAGGGCACGCTCTGCGACGTGAATATTATTCGTTCACTCCAGGACGTGGATGTTCTTCTTGGCGCTGATCTCCTTGAGGATCTTGGGCCATACGGTAACGCTGACTTCCCCCAGGTGTGCCTTCCTGAGCAACAGCATGTACGTACGTGATTGGCCGATGCCACCCCCGATGCTGAGCGGAAGTTCGTTGCTGATGATCCCCCGATGATAGGGCAACTTTAGGAAATCAAGCTGACCGGTGATTTCCAGCTGTTTCTTGAGCGTTTCAGCGTTGACACGGATGCCCATGGATGTCAGCTCGTGACGACGTTTCGTGACTGGGTTCCAGACCAAGATGTCGCCGTTGAGACCATGCATCGGTCGCCCGTCTTCGGATTTGGTTTCGGTTACCCAGTCGTCATAGTCGGCAGCTCGCATCTCATGAGGGTAGCCGTCCTTGAGCACCCAACCGACACCGATGATGAATACGGCAGGGTATTTCTGCAGGATCGCATTTTCGCGTTGTTTCCGTGGCAAATCAGGGAACATGTCCAGAATCTCTTCAGCATGCAGGAACTTGAGCTCGTCGGGCAAGTTCGGATACTTGTCTGTCTTCAGTTGTGGGAAGAGCTTCTGAACGTGAATTTCGGCGCCTTTGAGAACTTTCCAGATCTTCCTGACAGTGTCCTTCAGGTAATTCAGATTGCGGTGGTCCGCCGTGATCACTTTCTCCCAGTCCCATTGGTCGACGTAGGCGCTGTGGTCGTGGTCGAGGAAGTAGTCTTTGCGTACCGCGTGCATGTCAGTACAAATGCCTTCGCCAACTTTCATGCCGTACTGCTTGAGTGCAACTCGCTTCCATTTTGTCGCGGCCTGTACAACCTGCGCATCAATTGGATGCTTGTTGTAGTCGTTGGAGATGTGGAACTGAACGGGTGTGCGTGAGCCATCGCGGTCGAGCATGTCGTTCACGCCGCTCTCAACGTCCACAATCAGGGGAACCTGTACCATCATCAGGTTGAGTTCTTTGCAGAGGTTCTCTTCGATGTAGTTCTTCGCTGCGAAGATTGCCGTCTGCGTGTCCTTGCGATCAAGCAGTGAGCTATAATCCCTAGGGAGGATCTTTTCCAGTTCTTCATAATTTCCGATTCCGGGACCTGCCAGGTCTGCTTTCTTATCCGCCATCACGATCTCCTTTCCCAAACAACGCATTCGTTATTCAGTTGATATTGGGTCTCTCGGCCCGCGTTCGGACCAAATAGCCCCGTAATCTGACGGCTCTGAATCGCAGTTAAAACTTATCCCGACCGACTGTGATCAGTCGCTCCGTCTTGAATGTACTTCCTGGCCAAGTCTGTATCGTATGGGGCCTTCCTCGAGGGGCAGTTCTTCCTTTCACAGAGCTGACAGCTGGTGAATGTGACATCTGTTGGGAAGATGATGCCGGAGATCGATTTCCTAGGAACCATCAGTAGACTGTCGGTTAGTGTGACCCCTATCTTGCCCCTGACCTCTCCCAGGATCGAGAATAGCTGTCTCTGCTCGGCGATGGGCCAGTCTAACTGCCCAGGACCCATATTCGAGAGCGTACCGAGTCCGAATCGCCCCGAAAGATGATTCTCAAGGTACTCCAAGGAGGATCCCAGTGCGAGATCTCCAAGGGTTTCGAGGAGGAGTCCTTTCGCGATTCCTTCAGACGAATGGGCCTCCTTCTCTAGAGCCTCCCCTATGGTTATGATGTAAGGGAAGACTCTCTCCGCTTCCTCTAGGTTCTTTGACAGTATTCGGCTGGTGAACCCCACATCTTCTACTTGCACCCTGTCCGGTCTGTGTCTGCTCACGTATGCGTGGCCGAAGAGAGCCTTGGGACGAATGAGGGACATGGCCGTTCTGAAGACTTCACTTGCACCGAGCTTGTCCGTTCTCTCCTTGCCTATCCTTAGTTTCCCCAGAGCCTCCTCCAGGCTCAGTTCTAACGGGAAACCCTCTAGCACTTCGACATTCATTTCACGTGAACCCTGCTTCTGCTATATGATCGCGGACGAGCACGCCCCGCTCTTCCATCACACAGTCATCGATTGACTGCATCTACTGTTCGCGAATGAAGTCAACGAATCACACTCGATAAATGCTTCGATCAGCAATCGGTGAGGTTTGGAAATGTTGGACAATGAGGTGGGTTACGTGCGAGAACGTTCACGTAGACAGGGTCGCATGCCCATGGCTGATCAAGCGATTTGTGGATCCAAACGCGCAATTCCTCTTTGCGCCTCCTGAAAGAGTGCAGGAGACCGCGGCAAAAGAGAGCGCCATTCCGTTTGACGCCCAAGGCGTTGAACTGGGTCACATAGGAGACAAATGCAGTTTTGACGCAATAATAGCGAAGTACAACCTCACAGATCCTGCCCTGCTCGACCTGGCGAAGATCGTGAGAGCCGCAGATACGGGCAAGACAGATCTTGCGCCCGAGAGCATAGGGTTGGAAGCGATGGCGGCAGGTTCCATGATGATCGCAAAGAATGATCATGACGCGATAGAGAAGCAGGCGTATCTCTACGACGCGCTCTACGCATACTGCAAGCTTCGCATGGTCAGACAGAAGTATGCAAGCGAAATTGAGAAACTGGATCCGAAACGAAAGCGAGAATTCCTGAAAAGCAAGGTGAGAGAGGCCGTTCAATGACTTCTATGAAGCGCGCTGCTGGGCACTTGTTCTGGGCGCTCTGTGTTGTCGGTTTCTTCGCAATTCTCAGCTCAACGATGTCCAAGAATCCCGTTCTGAATCCGTTTGCACGCGCCTTGGGCACTCCGGATTCTCTGATGGGCTTTGTGGCGGCGGCGTCAACCATCCCTGGAATACTAGTCAGCCTGCCTGCAGGCTCGCTCTCCGACATCTTCGGAAGAAGAAAGATTCTCTTTGTATCCGGGGCAATATTCGCCTCCGCTCCTTTCTTCTACCTCATAGTGGGTTCTTGGTGGCAACTTGCTCTGGTCAGGTTCTACCACGGCTTCGCCACAGCCATGTTTGTGCCTGTTGGGAATGCGTTCGTTGCAGAACTTTTCCCCACTACTAGAGCAGAGCGGATCTCGCTCTTCTCTTCCGTGACCACCATTGGAAGAACCATCGCCCCGTTCCTAGGCGGCTACATTCTCTTCCTCACGAACTATGGGTTTCATGATCTCTACTTGGCCGTAGGGATCGCTGGCATCACTGCCTTCATCACAGCGCTAGTACTCCTGAAAGAGAAGCCGCAGACCGGAAAGCATGACTCCCGAGATCCGCGGAGAGGTTCGCATCTATTCGAGGGATGGATTGTTGTTGCGAGCAACCGTTGCACTCTAGCAGTGAGCTTGGTCGAAGCCTCACAATACTACGCGTTTGGTGCAACAGAATTCTTCTTGGTTGGATACCTTAGGGAGATTGCTCACGTTGACTCGCTTATGTTAGGAATAATCATGGGCTCCCAGCTTGCCGCGGTCACTTTACTCAAACCCCTCATGGGGAGACTCTCGGACAGAATTGGGAGGAGAATGCCGATAGTCGCCGGATCAATACTCGCCGCATTTACTCTTGGTGCAATCCCCTTTACCACTCACTCTTCTCTTCTCCTATTGATTTCGATTCTATACGGGATCGGTTTCTCTATGGTAACCTCATCGACCCCAGCGCTTGTCAGCGAGATCACGAGCGAGTCTCTCATGGGCACAGGCATGGGCTTCCTAAGCACAATCATGGATGTCGGGCAGACGTTAGGACCCATCATGACCGGATTCGTACTTGCAACAAGCCTCGGCTACTTGGGCTCATTCACATCGCTCACAGCAATCCTACTGGCGGCCTGCGTTATCTTTACAGTCTCAACCGCGAGAATCCAGAAATCGTCCAGAGAGACAATGGGATCGAGCAAGTGCGCGTAGACCGCCGAAGGATTTGATGTGCCAACAGCTTCGTAACAAGACGGCCCGCTTCCAAAACTATTTCTTTGATAGGCTCCCAATGTCTCGAGACGTGGGCGAATCATGCGTGAAACCCTGAAAGAATTCCGAGAATACCGCGAGAAGATGAATGAGAAGATACTCGCCTCAGGCAACCTACAGATCAAACGCTTCTTCAACTTGGACTCGGCTGCCTACGAAAAGGGCTCTCTCTCGACGAAGACGAAGGAACTGCTGGGCCTGGTAGCTTCAGTCGTGCTCAGATGCGACGATTGCATAACCTATCACGTTATTCGTTGTGTGGAGGAAAGAGTAACCGACTCAGAGTTCTATGAAGCTCTCAATGTCGCTCTTGTCGTCGGCGGCTCAATAACGATACCGCACCTGAGGCGCGCAGTCGAACGTCTAGAGGAATGCCAGCGGCTCGCAAAGACAGACCCTAAGTCGGGTTAGGTCAAGGCTCGACATGCCCGGAGCGCGATCTTCACCAGAATTGAGAGGGCCCACGATATCCTTGGTCATGTGTTAGAGGAGCTCGAAGTTGATCGACACTCATGCTCATCTGCAATGGCCCGACTTCAACAAGGATAGAGAACAAGTAATCGAGAGAGCATTTGCCGCCGGTCTAACCACAATCGTCAACATCGGCTACGATCTCAACGCAAGTCGCGAAGCAGTTCAAATCGCGAACAATCACAAGAACGTGTATGCCGTAGTCGGAATCCACCCACACAACGCGAAGACGATACGGACTGACGTGCTTGCTTCACTTCGCGAACTTGCTCGGGCTCCGAAGGTCGTGGCAATCGGGGAGATAGGTCTTGACTACTATCGTAATCTCTCCCCCAGGCAACAGCAAATTGAAGCATTTGAGCAGCAACTCCATCTCGCAAAGGAATTGCAGCTGCCAGTGGTCATACATGATCGCGAGGCACACGCAGATGTCATGCAGATGATGCGTAAGTCTGGCAAAGAAGTCTCCGGAGTCCTGCACTGCTTCTCGGGCAGTATCGAGATGGCGGAAGAGGCAATCAAGTTAGGCTACATCATCTCGATTGCAGGGCCGGTCACCTTTCCGACCGCAAGAAGGCTGCATCAGGTCGTCGAGCGTCTGCCTATAGAATCGATTGTGCTGGAAACCGACTGCCCGTGGCTTACTCCTCAGTCAGAGCGAGGAAAACGCAACGAACCAGCATTTGTTGTGGAGACGGCTCATAAGGTCGCGGATCTGAAGGGAATCGAAGTCGACGAATTAGCTGAGATAACCTCTCGGAATGCAAGACAATTATTCAGGATCGAATAGGCATAGCGGTCTCTACGATTTGCCACTGCTCAAAAGAGGAATCCGCTTTCTCAGATCTTCAACGCTCCTCCGTATCTCGTCTGCCCCTCTCTCTGGATCATAGTCTCTTGGAGGCTCGCTTCGCAAGGTGTCTGGCGATGTCATACCCACGACTCGCCGGAAGTAACTCCTCCATTCGTTTGGAATCTCATTGGTCATGTGAATCTCGCTGAGCGTCGCAGCGACCACGGTCCAGCATCTCGCAACATTCGCAGGATTGTATCCTCCTCCGCCGACAGCAACTATTCTTCCAGATGCCACCTCGTGAGCGAGTTTGTGCAGTGTGGTGATGTTCTCTTCGTATGCTCGTGTCGTCAGTTGGAGATGAGCAAGCAGATCGTCCGTGTGAGAGTCGGCTCCGCATTGAGCTATTATGAACTCTGGCCTGTACGCTCGAACGAGAGCGGGAACGATCTCTTTGAACCCAGTCAGGTAGGGTTCATCGCCGGTTCCGGGAGGTACTGGAATGTTGGCCTTGAAGCCTTCACCGGCTTTTTCACCGGTCTCGAAGGTGAATCCCGTGCCTGGAAACAGGAATCGTCCGTCTTCATGGAAATCCACGTCAAGAACCCCGGCGTCGGTGTAGAATCCATACATCACCCCGTCGCCGTGATGTGCGTCCATGTCGAAGTACATGATCCTGCTGAGACTGTATTTCTTCTTCAAGTAGGCGACTGCCACAGCCGGGTCATTAAAGACACAGAAGCCTGAGGCTCTATCCTCATGCGCATGATGAAGCCCTCCAGAGATATTCACTCCATGATCAGCTTGTCCGTTCATGACAGCGTCCACAGCGTCGAGTGTGGCCCCGACAGCCATCGCTGAGGCTTCGTAGACTCCCTTGAAGGCTGGTGTATCGCCGAGGTCAAGAAGTCCATGCCCCGATTTGCTCATTCTCTTCACGAGGCTGATGTACTCCTCTGTATGGAAGAGTCTCACCTCGTCCTCACTGGCGACGCGTGGTGGGATCACGCTGATTCTCTGATCGCCAAAGAGACCTTTTGCTCGTGAAAGCTCATATGTCAACTTCAGTCTGATCGGCGTCAGCGGGTGGCCGGGCCCGAAATCATACTTC
>JBAVVE010000143.1:0-2576 GCA_049697135.1 Bathyarchaeia archaeon
GTCTGGCCTCCCGACGATCTTGGCAAGCTGGCGAACCCGGTAACCATGACAATCCATGCGGGGAGGGTGGTCTCGATAGACGGCGGTCGTGAAGCTCGAGTCTTTTCGAAGTGGTTGGATGGCTTCAACGACCCTGCAATGCACAACGTAGCGCACGCAGCATACGGCTGCAACCCCGGCGCAAGGCTGTCAGGTCGAATCGTGGAGGATGAGAGAGTGTGGGGCGCCGTAGAGTGGGGCCTAGGGTATCAAGGCGAAAGCTTCCTCGGCGTGTCAGGCCCCGCAAAGACGCACACGGACGGCATATGTCTGAACGCGTCAATCTGGATGGATGGGAAGCAGATTTCTACTGAAGGTACCTACGTTCATCCAGAGCTTGCAAGCCTCGGCAAGCTCGCCAGTCGAGGATGAACCGAATAGTGGAGGAGACTGCGAAGTTGACGCGATCGCTCAAGCTGGAAGATGTTGAGAACCTTGTTGTTGGAGCTACCATATTCGGAACCGGGGGCGGCGGTGACCCTGAAGAAGGGCTCAGCTTGCTCCGCAAAGATCTCTCCGAGGGCCGAAGACTCCAGCTCGCATCACGAAATGACCTGAACCCAGAATCGATCGTGGTCTGCGCGTATCACTGCGGTTCCATCGCCGCGCCTGGGCAGGAAGGAGCCGGCAAACGCCGAGAGGAAACGCGGCATGAAGGTTTCATGCTCGCAGCCCTACGGGCGATGGAGACGAAGCTGGGGAAGAGAGTTGGAGGAGTCATACCGACTGAGATCGGAGGAGGCAACACTCCAGCCGCGCTTCACCTCGCCGCTCTGCTGGGTGTGCCTGCCATTGATGCTGACCAAGTAGGCCGTTCCGCGCCGGAGCTAGTCCAATCATCATATCTCGTGAATGGTGTGGAGGCTACGCCATCCGTAGTCGCCGACACAAAAGGAGACATCACCGTCGTCGAGAAATACGGGAGCCCCGCACAGTACGAAGCCATCGTTCGGTCACTCGCAGTTGCAGCTGGCGGATCAGCTTTCGTAATCGACAGTCCCGTCCCAGCCGCTCGTGCGTTTACAGCCGGGATCGAGGGAACGGTCTCAAAGGCCATCGAGCTTGGAAAAGCCATAGGAAACGCTGCCGGTAAACGAGAGGATCCCGTGGTTGCGGCAAAGCGTTTTCTCGACGCGTTCACGCTGTTTCACGGCGAGATCAGCGAGTACACTCTGGAGGAAAAGGCGGGCTTCCTAGTTGGCGACGTCTGGATTGACGGCCGCAAGGAATGCTCTGGTAGTAAGCTCAGAGTATGGGTGAAGAACGAGAACATAGTCGCTTGGCGAGATGACAAGCCAGCCGCGATCTCGCCTGACTTGATCTGCCTACTTGACCCGTCAGGTCACGGCGTAACCAACAGCGCAATACGAAAGGGGCAGACGGTCTCAGTTCTTGCAGCAAGGTCACCAGCAATATGGCGGACCGCGAAGGGCATCGACTTCTTCGGCCCGAGACACTTCGGCTTCGAGTTTGACTACGTCTCAATCGAGCGGCTTCTAAATGCAATCTAGGCACATTATACATACTCGTAGAGCTTGAGAATCAAGATGTTCGCGTTGAAAGAGGTTCTGGGCCTAGCCATATGGCTGTGCAAGTGACCGACTGAGGCCGATCAGGTATGGGGTAATGCATACTGGTAAATTGGTGCGCGAATCCCACCCCCCGCACTTCAACGAACTCGTGTTGCGGACAAGATATTGCGGAATAGCAACGAGCCTATCTCTCTCACAGAAAGTTAAGAGAGGAGTTCTCAGCTCTTGCGTTTCTTCCAAAGCGCCACAACAACGACTGCTGCAGCGATGAGCCCCAACAATGCTAGGTAAGGTGTGAGAACATTGAGCTCGTTCACTGGCTTGACAAGTCCACCCACAGGGATTGATCGTTGCTGTTCCTGTTGCAGCCCATACGTTCTGAAAGCCGTATCATCATCAAGTTCTGGATTTCCGTTCATCATCCCACTGCCATACTCGCCCCGAACCACGGATTTCTATGGCATTAGACCCAAGACAAACAGCATTACCACTGACAAGACGGCTGCTAGAGCGATCTTGGCCTGAAAGCTCGTCTTGCTCGTCTTGTGATGAAATGCAAACATCCCAAGGACGACTCCGATAACTCCTCCTGCTACGGAGATCGCGAAGAACCACATCTCCGGTATTCTACCAGAATCCAGCTTTGCCCTCACCTTGTCCAATCCCATCAGGAGAAAAGTGCTGGCGTTTATGAGAAGCAGGTAGCTCCAGACCGGGTCTTTGATCAATCCAAACCACATTCACTAAGTCGACTACGCCTGCATGGCTCGCAGCGTGAGTCTGCCACATGCCCATGCGTCTTCTACTGTGCCATCTCGCCGCCGCTGATGAAATACACTTCTCCAGTGACGTAGGAGGCTTGGTCGCTCGCGAGATAGACTGCGAGCGGACCGATCTCTTCTGGGCGTCCCACGCGGCGCATTGGAATCCGCCCTACGATCTTGGGCCCCATCTCGGGGTCGTCTAGTATGGCAGCATTCATGTCCGTGCGGAAGTAGCCCGGTG
>JBAVVE010000144.1:0-5890 GCA_049697135.1 Bathyarchaeia archaeon
CGTGTACGCTGGGCTCACCGCAGCCGTCGTTGAAACTGCGAAACTCGCAGTGACCGTCCCGTACGCATTCAAGGAGCAGCTTGTGCCGGCAAGCAATCCAACCGGTCCTGCTGACTGAGTTAGCGAGCAGCTTCTGGTTCCGGTTCCGGTGGCAAATCCGCCTCCGGTGACTATCACCCTGTAACTCGTTCCAGCACTCCCGTATCCAGGTGGAGTGCTGGTAGGAGATAGAGAAATCGTCGCCACAGCAACTATAGTTATCGTCGGTACATTGCCTGCATTACCGGCCAGCGGAACAACCGTTACAGTGCCTGTAATTCCCGAAGTGAATGAGCCTGTGAGCACACCGTTGCTGATGCTGCAGGTGGTTGGAGCGTTCACGACGTTCGGTGCGCCGCCAAGCAGGGTACAGGAGCCGGTAGCGTCTGATGCGAATCCAACTCCACTGACAGTGATCACTCTACCAGTTACAGTGATGGGTGGAGAAAGAGTGACCCGGGGGAGAAGAGTGAAATTGGTTGTGCCGCTATCGGTGCCGCAGGTGACCGTGATTGTGTATGTTATGCTTCCGGTGTTTCCTACAGCATTCCCGACCACGAAGGAACCGTACACGATTAAGGTGAACACTTGTGCGACGGCCCCTGTGACCAGATTACCGACAGGGCCGGTGATTGTACAGCTTGTCCCGTCCGGCGTCAACGGAGTAACGCCAGTCGCGCTAACGAGTATTACATCTCCGGAGCTCCCAAAAATTGCAGACAAAGTGATAGTAAGAGCGGCCGCATGCGCCTCCTTAGGGGGCGTGGCGACGGAGTAGATCGAAACAAACAGTGCTGAGGTGAGAAGCAGCACTATGAATAGGGAACTAGAAGTACGAGCGGTCAACTTGACACACGCAACTATGATGTCGCGATGCAGCCATATTAAAGTCTACATATCCAGACGTAATCGCTCGTAAGCACAAAGTAATCGATCATTCGTTTCCAAGATCGTTGTTGTTGCGTTGAAATAGCCTAGAATTGTCATTTTCGTGTCAATACGCCACCCCGGATTTCAAAATGGGCTGCAAGAATTGACGACGCTGCACGTCATTGGCCCTTGGCCTGCGGCTTCCTCCGACCCAGAGATGGATATACTAGCGCTCACGCTAGCCGGAGTTGCAGTTAGGTTCACACGCCTGTCGAAATCAAAACCAAGAACCTAGCAGATGCCAGTCTATGGCCCTCGTACCCCAATGCCATCCCGACAGACCCCATCAAGCCAGGGGACTCTGCAAGAGTTGTTATCTAACCGTCCTCAGACGAGAGAATCCTGCGCTCGCAAAGCAATGCGCCGAGTACAACAAGAGGTACCGCATGACTCATCTAGACTATTATTGGAATTGGCACCTTGAATATCATCATGGCATAACATCTGAACAGTATTCGCGAGTGTTAGAGCGGCAGGATGGAAGATGTGCGATATGCAAGAGCCTGCCTTCGCCAGATAGAAGACTGAATGTAGATCACGATCACAAGACCGGAACAATTCGCGGTCTTCTGTGCGCCAAATGCAATCTACTTGTCGGCCGCATTGAGAACAACGCTGAATTAATGCCTGTCTTGATGGCCTATCTCACACTCAAGCGTCAACCCTAGGGAGAGTTTGGTTGCGTAGAAAGAGAGGTCAGCTTGTCTCGTAGAAGGCTACCAGGAAGGCTACGCGGTCAACACCGCGCTCTACATCCCAGCCAGCCTCCACGGTTCCAAGCTTCGCATTTATGGTCTCGGATCCGTCCTCGAGATCGAGCTCCCGCGCCACGTCGTCCTGTCGAACGCGAAGCTCCTCTAACCTGAGAACGTAGTCGGGGTCGTCTCGAATTTCACCGACGACGTTGATCACGCGGCCCCCTGCTGTTTGATCACGGCGATGCCCGATCTTGGCGCCTGGAATCAAGCGGTCCATGATGATTCTGCTCTCCTGGATTGCGACATCTGAGACGTGAGCGAGAGGGTAGGAACCGAAAGTTACCAAGATCTCAACTCCACAAGCGACAACCTGTAGGCGCGTCGGTCATACTCATCAACAGACTGATCTGGATTGAACCCCGTCACGAGAACCGCGAATGAGTCGCCGCTTGGATGGTAGAATGTCCTAGCTGTTCCGTCCACCAGGGCTTCTAACGCGTCGATCTCACTTTGAGAATCGCTCCAACCCACAATTTCCACAACTCGTCCCAGCTTGCCTACCATCTTGCGGCGTGGAAGAAGGCCACCCTGAAGTTTCTTGTCCACGATTGCAGCATCGTCTACGACTCGTATGCTGAGAACGTGGGGTATCGCGAGCGCCCTCCTAACACTCGCAGGCGGGGCGCTTGGAGTACTGGTAGCTTGGTTTTTCTTTGCCCTTGTTGTAGTCGGAATCATCGGCCTATTGTATTCTACTAGGCAGAGCGGACGGGCTTCTGCATTAGCGGCACAGCACTCCGATTATGTTGCAAGGGCCCGATCCTACGAAGACCAGAGAAACATCTCCGCGGACTTCGAAAACAGACTTTCGACGCTACGAACTCAGGTTTCCGAGGCGAGACAAGAACTCGTACAGGTCGTCAATGGCGTGAGCAGATACCAAGAACTAGTTCGTGGCTCCGTGCAGGATCCTGTCCAAATCGCTCATGACATCAAGAAGAAGTTCGACGAGGAAATGTCGCAACGCCAAGTTCTTTCAACCAAGATCGAACAGTTAGACAGCGCCCTGAAAAAGCGGCCCGACCTTGAAAATCAAGAGAAGACCATCTCCGGAGCAGTCAAGGAACTCCAGAGGCAGCATGATGCCATTATCCTCCCAGAACTCCCTGAACGAATCACGTACTCGGACGAATTGCTTGCCCAAACACGAACGGAAGATCAGAGTCTGCGCGACGCGATAGTAAAGAATGATGCGAACATCAAGAACCTGAAGGACAACGCAGGCAAGCTGACGAAGTACATCGAAGAGAAGAAGGACCTCCCACACCAGACCGAAGCGCAGGAAAAGAATGTTCAGGGTTTGGAGAAGAGACTCAGGGTCGTGAATGACGCGAGAACGGGTCTTGACAAGACATCGGAGGCCCTTCGAACACGTGTGAAACCCAGCGTTGAGTATTACATGAGCATCTTCCTACCCTCAGTCACAATGAACCGGTACAAAGCCGTCAAACTGGACGACGACTACAAACTATCGGTATGGGACGCGGAGGCAGGGGAGTACCGTCCAAGAGAGGTTTTCTCAGGCGGGACGGAGGATCAGTTGCTCCTAGTCATGCGTCTCGCATTTGCCCTGGCCCTTACCCCTGAAGCCAGAGGGACCCGACCTGAGTTCCTGTTCCTTGACGAACCCCTAGGCAGCAGCGATGAGGTCCGCCGAGGGGAAATCATACAACTACTCAAAACGGAGCTCGCGCAATACTTCAAGCAGATTCTCCTCGTCAGCCATGTTGAAGGACTAGAACAAGACGTCGATCATATTGTGCGTCTTGAGAATGGGCGAGTCGTAGAAGAGGTGTAGAAAGGCCACTTGATCATAACGAGGGTTCGCGTCAGCAACTTCTGGTGTATTCTTGATGCCCAAATGGGTTTCGATCCTGTGACTGTCCTGATAGGCCCAAATGGATCAGGCAAGTCTTGTTTTCTGAGGGCCATCGACATGTTCTACAATCCTAATGCGAAGTATGACGAAACCGATTTCTATGACAAAACTCGCGAGATCGTTGTGACGGTGACTTTTGGCAACCTCACGGCAGAAGAGAAGACTCTTTTCAAGTTCTATGTTGAAGGAGACAGCCTGACAGTCCAGAAGGTGATCAGCTGGTCTCCCGGCAAGACTAGCCAGAAGTATCACGGAATGAGGCTCCGCAACTCAGATTTCGATGCCTTCAGGAACGCCAGAGGCGCGGATCTTCGAAGGGGATATCAACAGATTCCGGCAAGGTACGCTCTCGCTCCGTATTCGACAAAGGAAGATGCCGAGGAGGCGCTTCGCCAGTGGGAGATAGCTCACCCCGACCAATGCACCAGAGCGAAAGATGACGGCCAGTTCTTTGGCTTTAAGGAGGTCGGTGAAGCGCAACTAGAGAGGTACACACGATTCATCCTGATTCCGGCCGTCAGAGATGCTGCACAGGATGCGGCTGAAGGGCGTGGAGCAGCAATTTCACAAATCATCGACCTTGTCGTACGAAATGAGCTGGCTCAGAAGAGAGAGTACCTCGAACTTCAACAAGACACAGCAAGGCGTTTCAAAACGGTGCTTCCAGATCTGGCGGAGCTGAACGAGAGACTCACTAACTCTATCAGGAGTTACGTTCCAGATTCCCAGATCAGACTAGTGTGGCAAGGAGAACAGGGTTCGTACTTTCCCTCGCCCACAGTTCTCACTCAGCTCATGGAAGACGGATACTTCTCTCCGGTCGACAAGACTGGGCACGGTCTGCAACGGGCCTTCGTACTCACTATGCTTCAGCAACTCGCCTTGGCTCAGGGCACTGCAAGGTCGGAGCCGGAGAAGAAAGAAATCAACGCGCCTAATCTGATCATAGGTATTGAGGAACCTGAACTCTACCAGCATCCGGATAGGCAACGACACTTCTCTAGAGTATTGCTTGAACTCTCTAGTGGTGCGATTTCACAGGTCGCAGGGACGATACAGGTGGCCTATAGCACGCACTCCCCCCTACTGGTTGATCTTGAGCGATTCGAGCGCCTTCGCATGTTTCGAAAGATTGCTGGACAGGGAGATGCGCCAAAGCAAACGAGTATTGCTCAAGCTGCGATTAAGAAAATCGTACGCGATTTTGAAATCGTAAAGAAAATGCCTGAAGGCGCGATCACTGAAGGAAGTCTCAGGCCGCACTTGCAGGTCCTTATGACGCCCTGGTTCAATGAAGATTTCTTCGCGAGACTTGCGATGCTGGTGGAGGGGATTACTGATAGGGGGGCGATATTGGGCATAGCGTTGTCGATGGGGCACGATCTTGAAAGCAGGGGCGTATCAATCATACCCTACAATGGAAAGGCCTCTCTGATCTACGCGTTCCTGATCTTCCAAAGCCTAGGCGTGCCCACGTACATTCTGTGGGACAGCGATGTGAGTAGCACAGATACTCAGAACATTGAGCGCAACCGTACACTACTCAGAGTACTCAACAGGCAAGAAGAAGATTTCCCTGGGATAGTCTCAGACGATTTCACGGCCTTCAAGACGAATTTGCACGATGTGTTCAGAGCAGAGGCCGGGGCACAACTCTACGACAAGCTTCTCTCCGAGTACCTCAAACGTCTGGAGCTTCGAGATGAGGCCAAGGTGATGGAAAACGAGCACATAGTAAGAGATCTCTACAACGAGATCAAGGTTAACAAGAAATCCAGTAGGACAATGGAAGAAATCATCTCCAAAGGGGTATCCAAGTTGGGTTGAAAAGCCGACCTATTGGATGAATCGGTATGCCCGAGACGTACCCTACAGGGTAGACGATTATGGTTGGCCAACACATAGTCTTGAATAGCGGCTCTGGTGAGAATCGAACTTCAGGCTTCTAGACTTGCCCCGGGTTTTCGTCCCAAATTACAAACCTAGCAAGAGTCTAGCGCTTGCTCGAGCGACTCAAGCACCGCGGTCCACTTCGTCTTTTTGGGAGTCTGATGCACCCGTCATCTGAAATCTTGCAGTCTCTCTTCAAGAACTCGAGCATATGGCGAGAGGCTTTCCGAGTCGCGAGGATCATCCAAAGGGATCCACGACGAGCCCCGGATTCACCCTGCATCTCTTTAGGCCTGGGGTGAATCACCAAAGCCTTGGCTGTCAGTTCGGCCATGGTGAATAGTCGTGTAGCAGGGTCAATCCGAGCAAGTGTGAGAGTTGATGCGATGTATCC
>JBAVVE010000145.1:0-5208 GCA_049697135.1 Bathyarchaeia archaeon
CCTCAAGAACACTCGCACAATATCAACAACTGCTCTCAGACTCCTTTGCACTGAGGGACATGAAGAAACAGTCAGGGCTATTGAAGTACATCGAGGAGAATCCTGAGATCATGAGCTCCTATTCGGATGCTCTGAACACTGCGCTCGGGAATTGGTTCAAGGTGGACGGATCCACAAGGGCAGAAAAGGTCAGGAGGATCAGATCCATAGTCACCTCGAAGCGTAAGATCACTAGGATGATGAAGGACATCTACGTGTTCGGGAGGAAACTGATGTGAGACTTGAAGAAAAGCTGTATCTGCTCAGACATGTAGTCGATGAGAAATCACATATCAAGGTGAATGAGGAAGCCTGTGCGAGATGTGCCAGCAGAATTTGCCTAGATGTATGCCCGGCGAACGTTTACTCATATGTTGAGCCGAAGGTGTTTGTGGCCTACGAAAACTGTGTCGAGTGTGGTACGTGTAGGATCGCCTGTCCCTTTATAGAATGGGTCAATCCAAGGGGCGGGGCAGGCATTTCATATCGATATGGCTGATTTGCTGAAAACAGAAAAGCACGCAATGCATGAACAACTTCGAAGCGTACTGTGTAGTCGCACAGGCACTTCTTGCACGCGGAATCGAGACGACTCGCGACGGGGTTCTAGGGTTTTTCATACAGGAACCGGTTCTAAGGGTTCCCATGCTTTCCTCGCTTTCTCTTGGAGTTCAATAGCAAGTTTGCTCCCTAGTTCCTTTGTCGCCCAGAGCACCAGCAGATCTTCAACATTTCGCAGTTCACATCTTATGCGCGCGACAATGTCTGTGTCGCAACAAGCGACGCAGAATCCCTTGTAGGTGTCAATGTCTGCCGGAACCAGATCCTTGAGGTTTGGATGACCCTTGCACAGAGTGATCAGCACTCTGGTACCTCTCAACGAGGTGTAGACGTCCGCGGGCACACTCACGCCTCGCTCTTTGAGATCTGTTGCTATCTTGCTGAGTGCTTCCCATACGTCTCCCAGCTTCGCACACTCCTGTCTAACCATCCGCTCGTCAATCATTGATTGCACCCTTTGGAATCAACTGCTGCATCATCTTTGTCGTTCGCCTGCACTGCTGAGGAATTGTAAGCCACAGTGAATCTTCCGCTTCGTCTATGGGGGAACCAGCGGTGCTTGGAGTGGTTCCCACGCCTTCATTGTTCTTTGCTGGAGCCTGACTGCATAGTCTCCTCCAAGTTCATGCGTGGCTTTGATGACGAGCAGGTCCTCGAGGTTTCGCAGCTCACACTTGATACGGGAAACGATGTCGGCACCGCAGCAGGCGACACAGAAGCCCTCGTGTGTATCGATGTCTCCCGGAACAAGGTCCGCAAGCTTCGGATGTCCCTTGCATAGAGTGATGAGCGTTCTTGTTCCTCTGAGCGAGGTGTAGATGTCAGGAGGCAGATTCACTCCCTTTTCTTTCAGCTCGGCCGTGATCTTGCTCAGTGCTTCCCATACGTCTCCGAGCTTCGTACACTCCTGTTTAGCTCGCTCTTCGTTAATCACAAATGTCCCTCGAGGTTCCACGCAGGAATGCATACGCCGTGCGTGGTATTTATCGTTCCCCTTCCGCAGCAGCCCCTGGAAGATGTTCCGAGATCGCGTTCAGATCCAACCAGGGAGTAGTCGATCGCGCCAAGGGGCAGAGGAATCTGGTTGTGTTCCATGCCCAATCTTCATTCTCGCATGCTAGCCCCGCGAGCAATGGATAATACGTTCTTGTGAATCTCTTCGGACAACTCGTCAAGTCTCACGGTGAGCTTCTGGGACATCTCTTCCGATATCGTATATGGATCCTCAACCTCGATACCGAATATGTGGACCTGTTCGGGCGGGTTGAGATCAAGTTGCGTCATCATCTTGAGCGCTTCAGGGATGCCAACATAATGAGACGTGAGCGGCGCGTATTGTTGGAAATCCTCGGGTTTGACGGTGACGATTTCTCCGACTTTATGTTTGCCGGTCTTGACACTGTCGACTATTACAGCATCTCGTCGGTTCTCAAGATGATCTATGAGTGAGAATCCAGTCTTTTCTAGGATCTCCACTTCGTGTCCTTCAGACTCGAGCATGGGCTTGAGCATTTCACCTAAGACCAAGCCGATCTTGTCGTCAGCAAATATCGAGTTTCCTAGGAAGAGGACTAGGAGCTTCTTGGTCATGGAAGGTTGCGCTTCACCGTTTCTATGAGCGTTCCGTTTTCATCGTACACATCAATCATGAATGGCATCGAGCCGGGGAGTGTGTGGGTTCCACATGCGTGGCACGGATCGTAAGCTCTGAACGCCATCTCTACCATGTTCAGCATGCCATCATCCACCCTTCCTCCCTTTATGAGGCTACGAGCAGCCTTGTCGACTGATAAGGCCATTCGGGCAGAGTTGTGTTGCGTCGCGACCAGCAGGTTCGCCTTCTTGACAACGCCGCGAGCGTCGGTCTCATAGTGATGTATGAGGGTTCCACGGGGAGCTTCATCGACTCCTATTCCGGCCTCGGGGGTTGCGGTCGGGAGATTTCTTGTGTTCGGATCCGTTATCTCGGGGTCGTAGGCTAGTTCCCTGAATCTCTCGGCGGCGTAGATCGTTTCGACTATCCTAGCCCAGTGGTTCGCCAGCGTGTAGTGGACAGGCTTTCCACCGAGTGTCTTGAACATTTCCTCGTATGCTTCCTGAGCCCTTGGAGTTGCCATGCCATCAGACGCGTTGAGTCTCGCAAGCGGGGCGACACTCATCACACCGCTGTCTTCTCCTTCTACGAATCCCTTCCACCCGACCTTCTTGAGGAAGGGAAACTTGACGTACGTCCATGGCTCAACATGCTCGGCGATGTGTTCTAGGTACTCGTGGGCATCGAATTTCGCGAACTCCTTTCCGCTGGGGCTGGTGACTCTGAGCTTCCCATCGTAGAAGTTGACTCTATTCTTCTCATCGACCAAGCCCATGTAGTAGGTCTTGTGGGTATAGGCGTCGCTGGTGATCAGATCGACATACTCCTTGTTTGAGAGCACAATGTCTTTGAAGACCTTCAGCGTGAAGAGGGCAAAATTCACGGACTCGTCTCCAAGTTTCTTTATCTCTTCAGCCTCTTGCGCGCTTATCGGCCTCGAGACTCCCCCGGGCACTCCAAACACGGGGTGGATCGTCCTGCCTGCGATCAGCTCGTTCGTCTTCCTCAGGTTCTTCCTCATTTCGATGACCTTTAGCCCAACCTCCTTTCCAACTTTGGCGACGACGCCCAGTATGTTCCTCTGCTCCTTTGGCGCGTTAGGGCCGACAATGAAGTCGGGCCCTCCGAGGAAATAGACATGGAGCGCGTGGTCCTCAAGCATGAAGACATTGTAGACCATCTCACGTATTTTCTTCGCAGGGCTCGTGGGCTGGACCTTGAACAGATCGTCCAGTGTCTTGGTGGATGCCATGTGGTGAGCCATGGGGCAGACACCGCAGATCCTAGATGTTATCTGAGGCATGTCCTCGACATGTCTGCCTTCCGCGAATTTCTCGAATCCCCTTATCTCCGGTATCTGGAGATAGGCCTTCTTGCAGTTTCCTTCATCGTCTAGGACGATGATGATCTTGCCGTGACCTTCAAGCCGAGTTATCGGATTGATTACTATCTCTTTCATGTCTCCTATTTCCTCCTTGCTTTTCCTCCAAGACTCGATGAAGCAAGAGTGTATCTGTAGAAGGTTCCCACAGGGTCGGGGAGTCTATCGATGACCTTCTCCATCGCTTCCTCGTCTTGGAAGTCCAGTATGCTCGCGATGAATGATGCGGCTTTGGCGCCGTAGTCGCTCACTCTGTCGAGAGGACCAAAGCAACCCGTGCATGGCATTCTTGCCTTGACGCAGAGCGCGCCACATCCTCCTCTTGTGGCTGGTCCTAGGCAGAGGAGTCCCTGGGTCAATAGGCATTTCTCAGGGTCTGCAATCACCTCGTATGGGCGCTTCAAGTCCTGGATCAAGACCTTGTCAGGTTTTGTTTCATTCAATGGGCACTCGTCGCAGAGGGACTTCTCCGATGCGCCTATGACAGAGCCCTTCGGGGGCAGGTTTCCCGACAGGAGGATCTGAACTGCTCTCCACGTCACATCCGCGGTTGGCGGACACCCGGGGACGTAGTAGTCGACATCTATGACTCGGTTAAGCGGCAGAAGCCGGGGGAGGACTTCAGGAAGCGTCAGTTCCACGCCTTCGACTGTGACGCTTCTCTGGGGTGTCAATCTCTGAGGGTTGTCCACCGTCGGGACCTCATGATACGCACGCTCTAGAAACTCCCTTTCGGCGTAGAGATTGCAGAGACCTGGTATCCCACCCCAGGCGGAACATGCGCCATAGGCTACCACTATCTTTGACTTTCTCCTTAGGATCTTGACCATATGCTCGTGGTCTGTGACTCTCACGCCTCCGTTTATGAGGCTCGCAGCTATCGAGCCGTCGGGTAGCTTCTCGACATCTTTTTCCTTGAAGTCGAGTGCGACTGGCCAGAAGACTATGTCAACAACGTTGACGAGATCGAGGATTCTCTCCGCAATGTCGACTGTCGCTTCTTCGCATCCGCCGCAGCTCGCACACCAGTACATCGCTATCTTCGGCTTGTCCATCATGCGTTCACCTGCAGACGCGGTGCGAGTTGCCCTAGCGGTTTGATCTGTTCCACCATCTCACGCGCGATCTGGACGAATCTCGCCGCCTCGGAGGCTGAGATCCATTCAAGCCGGAGTCGTTCTTTCTCTATACCCATGTTCTCCAGCATCTTTCGTAGGAGAGTCATCCTTCTCAGGGCCTTGTAGTTCCCCTCAATGTAGTGACAGTCTCCGAGGTGGCAACCAGCTACCAGAACACCGTCAGCTCCGTCTCGGAAGGCCTCCACTACGAACTGTGGATCAATCCTCCCGGAGCACATGACTCTGATCACCCTGAAGTTGGGCGGGTACTTCATCCTGCTTGTCCCGGCGAGATCCAGTGCCGCATAGGTGCACCAGTTACAGGCGAACAAAGCGATCTTAGGTTCGAATTGACCGCTCATTTCACGCACCTCGCTTCTCAGTAAGCGCAGCAATCTGAGCCATCATTTGGACGTCCTTGAATCCTGCTTGCTGCATCGCTCCCGACGGACAGGTCGCCACGCAAGCTCCGCACGCCTTGCACAGTGCCTTGTCAACTTCAGCAACTCTCTTCT
>JBAVVE010000146.1:0-14435 GCA_049697135.1 Bathyarchaeia archaeon
TGCCCAGCACGCCCATGCCACCTTACCTCGTGAAGCAAATACTAGTCCCCTGAAATCCGAGCCGTCTACATAGAAGGCTCCATATTAAGAACGCTCAACTTTTTCTATATAGCGCGGGAAGCTTCGAAAAGAAGCCATTGTAGCGCTACTCTGGGCGCATGTGCTCCCTGACCGTTGCAGGCTTTTGTTGATGACGCAGAGAATCTAGCATCATTGTAACTCATTGTCGTCTTGTGAATTCCCACTCGCACCAAGTCTCATTGGAGTGCGGACCCGGAGGGCACACCTTGCACGTGACTTCAACATTCGGATTCAGTTCTTTCACGAATGCCTTTAGATACCCCTCACGAACAGGTCTGCAAGGGAATTCCGTCAAGCCCTTCTTGAGTCTCGTCAACTGTGTGCCGCAACTCACCACCCTGAGCAGAGCCCGGTCCTTCTGTGCTACTACCTTCTTGTGTTGTTGGTCCATTGCCCAGCTGGTGAGCCTCAGCGCCCGGATGATCCATGGAACCGACCATTCTTTCACCTCGAGGATATCCTTGAGCTGACGAGCTTCGAGAGTTCCCATGATCCTCCAACATTCCTCATCAATCTTGGAAGCCGCTTGAGTGCCAAACTCCTTCTCGATGCCTAAGAAATAGAGGCCGTCGACGCGCCAGATGTTCCGAATCTGGAAGTACATGAGGTCGAGAAGCTTCTTTTTCGGCAGTCTGGAAAGGAAGACTCGGTCTATTGCTTGACTCGTTGGAACCATCTCCGTCCGAACGAAGCGCTAGGGTCTCGCATAGGCCTCGCGATTCAAGAACCTTGCCGTGATTGCCACAGTATCATACAGAATCGAGATATGCCCGGTCGGGACATGACTTGGCCTGACAAGGGTTGCCGTACTCCTTCGTGCTAGTAGTGGCAGTATCTGCGTTGTTGGCGGCGATTTCTGACCTTGGCGGAGCGATGCTCTTTCTCAAGTCGAGATTTCGATCCATCCAAACCCGGTATGCTGTGGGGTTTGCTTCGGGGATTCTGGTATCGGCTGCGTTCCTAGAACTGATCCCGGAGGCCGATGTCTCAATAAATGCACTAGTCATTGTCCTGGGCTTTTTCGCTTTCTACTTGGTCGAGAAGGTGATAATGCTCCACTCTTGCGGCGAAGCGGAATGCGAAACTCACACCGTGGACTGGATAGCCATCGTTGGAATGGCTTCGGACAACATCGTTGACGGAATAGGTATCGCGGTCGGTTACGCGACAAATCCGTCTCTTGGTTTTGTAATCACTCTGGCGGTAATCGCTCACGAAATCCCCCAAGGCTTCACGACAGCAGCACTCGCAACCAGATCGGGATTTCGCTTTTGGCGAATCATCCTTTTTCTCTTGATCGCTGGCGCCATGTATCCGATCGGATCTGCTCTAGCAGCCTTCATACCGGCTAACCTCTACACGATGGCAATAGCCTTCGTTGCTGGCGACTTCATCTACATAGGCGCGGGAGACCTTCTAGGAGAAGCACACAAGAAGTTCAACGCGAGAGTCGTCATCTCTGTCGTCCTAGGGGGCCTGATCGCGGTCGCTCTGAGCTTCCTTGGCTAAGATAACTCCCCTACGTTGGCCAACAATGGGAAAACAGCCAATTCCGGCCAAACATCCGAACGTCCCGAAAAGGTTATCGTGAGTGGAACCTGTGAGGAATACTTGGCCAAGACAAAGAGAATGATGACGTTGAAAGAGAAGACAATCACCTATTATGAAACTCCGGGCGAGGCTGATACAGAAGCCACGTTCCTCTGCGCGAAAGAGGGAGCGGAATCACTAGGGATCCGCGACGTTGTTGTAGCTTCAACAACTGGTCGGACAGGTGTGAGGGCTTGCCAGATCTTCAAAGGATTCAGGCTGATCGTGGTCCGTCACCACGCCGGCTTTCAGACCCCTGGGTCTCAGGAGATGACGCCTGAGAACGAGAAGGCTATTCGCGCATCAGGCGCCCAGATTGTGACAGCCGGGCATGCGTTCTCAGGCGTCGAGCGAGCAATCAGAACCAAGCGTGACACCATAGGCCCCTTGGAACTGATAGCGGACACTCTGAGACTGTTCGGCGAGGGTACAAAGGTCTGCTTGGAGATCACCATCATGGCGGCAGACGCCGGAGAGATTCCTGTGGACCGGCCGATTGTCGCCATCGCTGGAACCGGCAAAGGAGCGGACACAGCGCTAGTCGTTCGGCCTGCTCACTCGAACAATTTCTTCGAACTATACGTCAGCGAGATAATCGCAAAACCCTCTGAACCGGCGAAAGCATAAGGACACAGTCGACCCCTAGAATAGTGCTTAAGATGTCGATCATCGGTTAGTGATCTAGGCGTCGAGATGCTACTTCGTCAGATGCTGTGGGCGCCGCGTCGGATCCCGGTTTGCGTCTTCGAAAGAACTTCTAGGGGCATCTTTTCATCCGATCATCGACTGATCTTCCTGGGACGCTTGACTGTCTCCCCTGTCCTCTTCATGGGTGCAACGGGATACTTCGCCTACCTGTCCAATCGTTCTCGCTTTCGCTCCGCCGTACTATCTGAATTGAGGCGCATCATGTCATTCGCAGACCTCGACACCACGTATCAGGTGGAGAACTGGTTCATGAAGAAGAACCGGTTGTTTGTCCACGTTGCAGAGAAAGGACAACGAATCGGGCAAAGGCTGGATTCGTCAACCAAGCGATTTCTGCCTCGCTTCGGACGAAAGCCCTCCGGTCCTCAGTAGAGAAGGATCCTCCGACCAACTAAGCCTTCTGCTATCAGAAGGCATCTTGGCTCCATGCCAACGATCAAGTCCAAGCATTTCGCTTTCTTGAATGATCCTTCACACCCGGACAGACTGAGACCTCATTGGCTGGAGCCCAGAGGCCTTCCGAAGCGGCGCGCTAAGGATCAACAAGAACCCATAACGATCGTAGGACACGATCGCCACGGCGTATGACACCAGCGAGAGGGGGGATGACACCGTTGGTTTTCGAGCAGCAGAGATCACTTGTCTGGTTGGCATGACAAATGCAGCTTTATTATCTATAGTGGGGTAATTCAGCGGCTTCAGTATCATTGCTAACAGGCAACCATGATGTTTTGACACAACGGAGAGCCCATTTACCCCATATGGGAATGCTTATGCGGCCTCCCACCATTCTATACTATGGGGTAATTGCGAATGGCAATTCCTGAGACGGCAAAGGACAAGGAATACTGGGCCGAGTACATGAAGAAGCACGGTTTCGTGACTCCCAGGATCGAAGCTGATCGAATGAGCATAGGCGACCTCAAGATATTCTGCAGTATACTGTTTCCATACAATCCGCGAAAGGCAGAACTGGCGGAGGCAATTTTTCGCGAAATGAGCCGAGGCAAGCTGAGCAGGGTTGAACTCTACAAAGACCTAGCACCAAGACTAATTCGTGAGAAGCATTGCTCTGCCAGAACTCTAAGCCAGACATGGCAGTCACTGTTGAGGAGCGGTCTTCTGAGCCGTGCGAGAAGGAATGAGCCCGCGCAGCTGAGCGACAAGTTCTCGAACAGGCTAGAAATGCTGGCGCGATACTGGCGTGAGAGGATTGTCGAGATACCTAGAGGAGAACTGGCCTAGCCGAACAGTCTTCTACGCAGTCGAAGTGTTTGGCAAGTTCCTTGGTACAGAGAGCATTGAGTCTGGGAAGGTAGTCGGATTGGTCGACAACTCCTCTTGACGGCTGGGCTTCTGGGGCCGACTTTGAGGTTTCGATTTTTTGGATTGTTCCGGAACGCTCCAGTTTATTGGATTACGTGGTGTATTTCGTTTCGGTCTTCACCGGCGCGTGTGAAGCTGCCGGACCTGGAAGCGGAGGCAGTGGTGGTGGAATTCCGATAGTTTTCGAGATCAGAATTGCTTCTGCGATTGCAGTACTTGACACCGCCTGGACAATCTGCACAGGAGGGGACTTCTGCTGCTTGTGTTCCTGAAGCATCTTCTGAACTTCATCTCTCTCGCCCTGGACCCGTGCACGTCCCCTAATGCTGATCTGGGCGATCGCAGGCGTAAAGTTGACCGTGAAGACGAATGGAGCTTGCAGGCTCCCGTCAGTCTGCTCCTCCATCCCGAGCATGTTGATGTTCACAGCTATCTGAATCTGAGATGGCAGTTCCCTCTCAACATCCCATAGACGCTCACCCGAGAGGTTCGTTACAAACACGTTGACCTTCAGCAATCGAAACCACACGCCCACTACCCTCTCGCCCACTCCTCTTTAATCTTGTCAAATTGACACCAGAATAGGCCAGAACCTTGACAGCGTATGCCAAATCAATGATTTATGTGTGCGTTCCATTATGCGTTCCGAATTCCGTCACACTTTGGAACGGAAACTACGACCCATTGCGAGATGATTGAATTGCTCGAAGTTTTAGCAAATTACGTCGCAACGAGAAAAAGAGGAAGAAACGGAAAAATATACGAATCGCCGCGAATCTATCTTCCGACGAAGCTGACGTGCGATTCGGCCTTCCCCCTGGCCGGAAGGCTAGTCAGGGTGAGAGTAAGAGTGGAAGGCCGTCGCCTGCTCGTTGAGAGGGCTTCTAGGAGGGATCTGGAGAGGTTCGGCGAGCTGCCCACGAAACGTAAGAGAAGAAGAAAACGTAGATAGTGCTCGGTGCTAGCGGCGAAGTCGCGCATGGCGCGGCTTGTGATTGTGGGCAAGATAGCCTTCTTGATCTATCTCTCCTGCCCGAATGCGTGTTGAAGAGATAGGCTTGAAGTCTTCAGCTAGAACCATTCTGATAGAGACAACGCGTAGAGGGTTCAGTCCACGCCGTTTCCTGATGGCGTTGATCCTCTCCGCCATCTTCTTCGTCATTCTGCTCACGACAAGTGCACGAACTGTTGAATCGTTGATTGCAGGGCCGTAGGGGTCGTCAAGGGGGACTATCTTTGCTCTCTCGTCAAGCCCTTCATTCGCGAGGAATGAGAGTAGCTCGCGCCTTCTCTCCGGGTAAGGGTCAACTCGATGACCTTTCCTTAGCTGTCGCACGAAGCCGTTTCTGCTGAGTCCGATTAGGACCTTGTCGCCTGCACGAAAGGCCGTTCTGAGAAGGATCTTGTGGCCCCTGTGAAGGGAATCGAATGTTCCTCCAACTGCAACTTCCGGAAAGGTCCTTTTGGGCCCTGTCATAAGAGCCGCGCTCCTGCAAAGTCAATGTCACATGAGAAAGCCGTCACCCTCGGGAATTCCTTCTTCGCGAGCGTGACAATACGATGGGCTATGTCCTCTTCGGCGATTGCGTGGACGGCCTGCCCAACCATGTTCTGAGTGGCGCCAATCGCTCCTGCATCGTTCATTAGATCCAAAAGCCGGGCGGTCCGGCGATCCATTAGGCCAAGTGCAATGGCGAATGTCTTTGATGCTTCCATGAAATTCCGTGGTGTGGGGTTACTCGCAATCGAGCGAAAGGCTGACCTTCCGAGCGCGTTGACTCTTTCCCTGACTCTCTTTGAGCGCAAGACGGCTTTGGTAGATATTGGGCCGAGACAAGCTGAGACCACCTTGAGTCTCGGCGAGACTGGAAGCCTGTCGATCACTGCAATGCCCGGGGCGCCGGCCTTCTTGGTGATGACGAAACCACCGGTAAGAATGGGCCCTACGGTCCCGAGCCCGGTTCCGCTGGCGATCTCTGCAAGATGAGCTACTGTTCCAAGATGGTTCACCGAGAGTCCCAAGCCTGCAGCTTCTGCGAATGCAAGAGCAGCGGAAAGAGCCCCGGCCGCGCTGGCACCATAGCCTGCACCGACAGGGATGCGAACATCATGCTCGACCGTCACAAAATACCTCTCACGGCTCAGTGCAAGTAGCCTCGAGACGGTGGAGATAGTCGTCTTGGCATTGCGAGCGGCTCTACCGTTTATTCGCACGACGACTTTCGACTTGCCCGCGGGCTTCAGGTGGAGCTTTGTCATAATCCCCCGTGAGATCACGAGGCCTCCTCCTCTCGCCCCAGCGCGAGCTGGGTTCTTGAAGGGTCGGCCATCGGGCTGCCTGTCCTTGATCTCGAAGAAGCTCGAGATCCCCGCAGGTGAGAAAGCCCTTGCTTCAGGCATTGCTATCCTTGCTTCCAGAGATCCGCCTAATCCTGAGACTGGGGAATGCTGCTTGGACAGCTCTGACTATGGGAGGGGTGAGTGCCAACAGAAACGGAATCTCGGACATGTAGGTCCAGAGCGTTGTACCGATTGCGAACAGTAAGGGCAACGGTCCAGAGCCAAGTCCCAACACCTGAGGCATGACAAAAATGGAGCTGTAGGTGACTATTCCGATTCCTATGATCGTGCTTCCGACTCCTAGCCCAATCGACGACGCGGCTTCAACATTGGCCCAAGACGAGCGAGCCAGGTATGGGACGGCAACCAAAGCCACTACTAGAACGCCAAGCGTAGCTAGAGTGGTTATCGTCGATCCTGAAAGCGCATAGAGCGCATAGGCAACGATCGCAATCGGAATCAAGATCCCTGCTGCAACCATGGCGAGTTTCCCGTTTCCCCGGAATCTCTTACGAGACATGTACCCGATTATGCCAAAGCATGCGAAGTTTGATGGGACGCCGACCAGAAGGCTCAGCAGCGCATCGTGGTGGCCGTAGATGACGTCGGCAATGAATACTCCAACTGCGGCGCCTACGCCGCCGACCCAGGGACCAAAGAGAACAGCGAAAGCACCTGGAACGAAGACCTGAGGCCAGAACCTCACACCGAACACAGTGAGCGGCAGCAGTGTCCAGAGTGCTCCCAGAGCGGCGTAGAGCGCCGCATTTAGAGCGGCGGTTGCTACCTGCAAGGCCGAGAATTTCATGCGAGATCCGCACGAGGCTCAAGCAGGAACGGTCTTAAGACTTCCCTAGAGATACTGGGCATACCTGCAGAGTCTATATAGATGACTCGCTCCACGGACAATAAACAACGGCCACAACTGCGCTGCCGTACTTCCCTTTCGGGACTTCGATGAATTCTGATCGCGTCTGAATGCTCTCGATGTTGAGCTCTCTTATCTTAGCCATTTCTTGGAGCTTCCATTTCAGTTCCTTGTCGATTGATTCTTTGTCCTTGTAGCCATGAGCTTCTGCAACCATCCCATATCGTTGACCGGAAGTAGTGGTGCCCCAAACCCATGCAACGCCTGCTCCGATTGTCTCGCCTGGGTCTCCATCCATCCTTGCCATGACAGCGAACGTTATGGTCCCTGCAGGGATCTCCTCATTCTCCACCATGGTCGAGTCAGCGGGCAGAATTGATGAGACATTCACTAGATTACACTGCGCAATCTTCGCCTTTGCCAGAGCGGCGTCGAAGGCGTTCAGCGGTGAGACAGAGCTGGTTGCCACTCCACTTGCAACGAAGAATTTCTTGGGCAGGAACGGACTGTGAATCTTCCTAGAATTTGCCATCTTGAGTTCAGATTTCTCCCGGATCTAGTCTTGCTCGCGAATATGTTGCGATGGATTTCGTTACGCATACTTTCCGCTTTTAAGGTTTAGTATGAGCGAAAAACGCACGTCTGTCAACGAAAATGGCGGTTTCTCCTGAAGGTTTCCAAGATCCCTCAAGACACGGACAAGAGAGGATTCGCCGCCGATGATTTCGCTTTCAACTGTTGATTCGAGGATGGAAAGCTACATGGCGCCTCGAGAGGTCAAGGTTCTTACGGACACACACCTTCTCAACTGCGTGTAGCCCGGTGGCGTAGGCGATTAGGTGCTCGGAAGCACTCGTGATGCCGCGGGCAGGCCAGATTCCTGAACCGACCGCGCGAGGGAGCGCGAAAGGTCAAGACTATTACAGGCAACAGTTGTTTCAACTTGGCGTAGCCTGGTGGCGTTTCGATATACGGGAACGAAGTACCTTCGATCTTGCCAGCTTGGTTGACCCAAGCTATGATGTGGGTGCATACGCAAGGATAAGACCGAGGGGCGAAGGGTACGGTGTTCGCGGCTCTCGTCACGTTGTGACTGTGCCTCGTGCTCCTTCCGAGAAGCTTGCTGTCCTGTACGGCCTTGTTTGCGGAGATGGCTCGCTGACAAGCTATGTAGCTGCTGCTAGGCAGGGGAAATGGCGAATTGACTTTGCGGAATCCGATCCTGCGGTAATCGAGGAATATGTCCGTCTCACCAAAGAGCTGTTCGGGATTGGTCCGTCGGTCAGGAACAGAAAGAGATGGTATGAAGCCTGCTATTGCAGCAAGATAGTCTATCGCTTCTACTCGCGTGTCCTAGGACATAAGACGGGAAAGAAGACCGGGTCGCTAAAGATACCGGACTCCTTCAGGCATGATTCGAGCCTTCTATTCGGTTTTCTTAGAGGACTATTCACGGCAGAGGGTTCCATTAAGGTCGAAAGGAACGTCAGAATAGCGCTGGAAATGCAGGAGCCGCTGTTGATGAGACAGATGGCGTCGATTTTGAGGGACGCGACGTTCCATCCTCATCTCTACTCTTACGGGAGAGAAGGCCGTAAGCCGTATGGACTGTATATTTCCGGGCTTGACGAAACGAGGCTTTTCCATAGGATGATCGGTTTTGTAGGGCGCAAAGGTCTTCGCCTGTCTAAGGTTATTAGTCAATTCGAACGTAGAGGAGCCCAGCCCGGGACAGCCCGGTGGAGGAGCAAAACTCCGCCGAGTGTAGCGGTCAAGCATAGCAATGGCGCCAGACCAAAGAGGCCACTAGATGGCTCTGGATCCCGCTCGAAGGAGAAGAAACCTGCCGACGGGAGACTTCAAGCCCGACTTCGAATCTCCCCCGGGCTACCAACAATGCTTGTTGATCACCCAGACAGGAGACCACGATCAAAACTAAGGTGTAACACGCTGTGTGATACATCCAAGTTTTCTAGGGTGTACACCACCCATGTTTTTCCTCTGGGTCTCCAGGCTTGTTGAACTGCGAAATTCAATTGTTCACGGTGGGTTGCGTTCAGACATATTGTACCGTGAGAATGGCTTTCCAGTCTTCAAAGCCAGAGAAAGCCAAGGAGTTCATGCAAGAACTTGTGGGATTCATCAATGATGTCCACAAGCGTAGTCTGGAATCTCGATAGCTAAAATGCCTAAGGAACCTAGAACCTAGCTATGCTTGTGCTAGCAGAGTGACCCCCCACAAGTCACCACTCGGATTTGCCCCCCACGCAGGTTACCAGAACCCCCACCCCCCTGTAGGGGGATACCCTCGACCCCTTACGCCACAAGAACTCGACAAAGAGCTGCGAAGAGGAAGGCAAGGGCAAGTCGTATGTTACGTCTCACTGCCACACTAGGCTGATGGAGGATTGTGAACGATTCATGCCAGAGCTTCCTGAGATCGCGAACCTTGCGAGGCAGATGACAAAGCAACTCAAAGGGAAACGAATCACCGGTCTTGACCTGACTCAGTCCAAATGCCTCAACATGTCAGTCAAGAAGTTCCGAAGGATAGTGGGCAAGACAGCTGGGGAAACCACTGCGCACGGAAAGTGGCTTTTCACAAAGCTGCAATCAGACGACAACCTACTCCTGAATCTTGGCATGGGAGGAGATCTACTCTACCACAAGAACGACACTACCCTACCGAAGAAATACCAGCTTCGATTGGCTTTCAATGATAAGACTAGACTGACAGCCACATTCTCCTGGTTTGGCTACATTCATCTCGCTTCCGACAAGGAGTTGCCTAGGCATAAGACGACCAGCAAGCTAGGGATATCCCCCATAGACAAGGAATTCACTGTCGAGAAGCTTGCTTCCCTGCTGTCAGGAAGGAGGGGAGCGATCAAGAGCTTTCTGTTGAATCAAGAAAATGTCGCCGGGATTGGCAACGTGTATGTTCAAGACATCTTGTTCAAGGCTAGGCTTCACCCGCTTCGCATGATCCAAACGCTAACCGAGTCAGAGATCGAAGCTCTCCATCGAAGCATATGTGAGGTCTTGAATCAGAGCACCAGGCTCGGCGGGTTGAAGTATGAAAGAGACCTCCATGGCCGCTTTGGAAAGTATGGGCCTGAACATTTCTTGGTAGCATACAGAACGGACAAACCCTGTCCAGTATGCAAAACAGCGATAGTGAAGATCAGGACCGGCAGCACAGCAAGCTACATCTGCCCCAAGTGTCAGAAGCTCTGACAGGCAGATCAAGCCTGTGAACCACGAACAAGACTTGTTCGCATTCTCCTATCCTGCCAACTGCGACGGTTAATGTCAGCGGACCCGAGTTGTGTTCCAGGACTAACAAACCCATTTATAGGAATCGACGAAATCATTTGATCAAATTGCTCACGGTGGATTGTAGTGTTCCTGGATCAAGTGTTGTCGATACCTCCAGTTTGGCTTGACCCTACCGTTTTCCTCACTAACTTGGCATGGGTTCTGATACGGAGCTTCGTCACATTCGTCATATGTTTTGGCATCGGGCTTGCAGGGATCAAGATCCTGGACAAGCTTACGCCCGGCATCAGGGAGATGGAGAACATCAAGGGCCAACCAGTTCCGACAGCCTTGTTCGCGGCGGGAATGTTCGTGTTTCTCTCGCTCACATTCATAGGCTCAGTCACAGCACCACTCCCCATCGGAGTGTCATCAGGGCTCGGCTCGGCAGTCAACCCAATGCTGGTCTTAGGCTACAGGCTGATTACGCTCCTTGCAGGATTCGTGATTTCCTTAGTCTTCGCCGCCATCTTCTACAGAATACTTGGCGGAATGCACCCATTCGGCATTGACTTAGATGATGTGAACAAGAATCCTATGGCCACAGGCATCTACGTGATGGGCTATACGGTATTCTTGGGCGTTATTCTCTACGTTTCCTTGTTGCTACCAGTCTAGAGCATGCAGAGCGTACGCCACTTGAGACACACGCTCACCTCGTCACGACTCGCGTTGGTTCTATTCCTGTTCATCGCGGTCAGTGCTCCTCTATCAGCAGCAGCGAACTCCGGCGCAACTTCATCATCTATCCACACATCCAACGCGTTGTTAGGAACGTCCAAGCCTTCGGAGATTACTCCGTGGAAGCCGAGACCGGTTCTCGGCCCCCAGACGACCATCGTCCTCCTCGTTGAATTCTCAGATGTCAGATTCAGAAGTTCCATTCCGGAAATCACAGCCCTCGTGGACCATGTTGACAACTGGTTCAGAAAATCGTCCTACGGCAAGATGTACATTGACTACACAATTCACGAGGACATACTGCCGCTTCCCAACACCATGTCCTCGTATGGAGTTCCGGTTGCCGGAAACGAACGAGGAGACGACCCTGACCGCGCCAACACCTACATCATAGACACTCTCAACTACGTCATCACCCAGAGAAACGTGGACCTTCGTCGTTACAAGCATATCGTGATAATCCACGCGGGAGGAGACGAAGCTAATTCCGGTAACCCGAACGATATATGGAGTTACTGCGACTGCACCGGCCGAATAGCAGACGAAGATCCAAGTCAGGCGTCGTGGGTGCTTTATGACGAGAATCGAAGAATCAGTCACGTGTTTTGGGGCGTCTCGACCTTCAGTGAAGATGAACCCTGGGCTGTGTTCGTTCACGAGTATACGCACAGTCTAGGTGTCTCGGACCTGTACGTGTATGGTCCCGACGGCTACTCGGTAGGTCCCGGAATCGGATTCTGGTCGAATATGGCAGCAGGCGCAATGCTTGACCCTCCTGCGGATATTGACGGATGGAGCAAGTACATTCTGGGATGGATTCAGGCGACCACTGTTGAATCGTCACAGGGCGAATACACGATTCACACTCTGGACTCAGCCGAAGAGCCCAAGGCTCTGTTGATAAGAATCGAGGGAAGTGACTACGAGTATTACTTTGTCCATGCTCGCCGAAAGGCAGACGCAGACGTAGCCCTTCCGAGTGAGGGCGTCGTTGTCTTCAGGATAAATGCGTTGCTTGAAAGGAGTCTGGAAGGCAATGAGCTGGCGCTCATTTCCGATGCCAATCCTGATACGCCGCCAGAATGCGACCGCTTCTCTGACAGAACACGTGGACTCTGCCAACCGTTAGACGCGCCTTACAACGAGAAAGGAAAGTCCTACGCCTTCAGCTACTACGGCCTGTCAGCAGACATCCTCCTGAACAATAACGGATTCTGGGACGACAGCGCACGGATAGCGTTCAGAGTTGATCCAACGGGAAGCGACGCATTCAAGATCACGCTCGGCGGATCGCCCGAGGAAGTAGGAATCACAGGAACCACGACGATCGGCCAAACCCAGATAGAGCCGAAGGGCTGTATCGTTGCCACCGCCGCCTTTGGCTCGGAGATGGCGAGCGACGTCGCATACATGCGATACGTGCGTGATAGATTGATAGGGTCCACGCACGTGGGCCACAGACTCGTCGAAGCGTTCAATGCTTTCTACTACTCGTGGAGTCCTCCGCTGGCTCGAACAATAGCGCTGAGTTCTACTCTGCGAGCCATCTTTCGGGTTCTGTTGCTTCCCGTCGTGTGGATAGTCCACATCATAGCGGCAGTGTTCACAACCACGGCACTTCTGACTGGAAACGCGCAGGCAGCCTCTGTTGTTGCTTTCCTGCTTGCCGCATCGATGTGTCTGGCCTCATATGTTATTGCGCCAGTAGTGATCACCATGAAGTTGTCGCAGGTAGTCAGAAGGTCTCGTCCGAGCAAGTAGTCTATTCGTAGGCCTTTTCACTAGTCCGTTCTGCCTCTTGGGCGTCGGCTTCGGTGTCTCGCGTTTCGGCACGTGATGAGAGAACCTCACGGTAGTACTCATGCTGGATAATGAGATCCATGACCTCGTTTGTGCCGGTCCAGATCATGATCAGTCGAGCGTCTCGCAGCAGTCGCTCGATAGGGTAGATGTTGGTATAGCCGATTCCGCCCATGATCTGCATTGAATCATTGATCACCTGCCATGCGCTGTCTGTGGCGAATTTCTTGGCCTCGGAAACTAATCGCCGGGAACGATTTGGCGTGTCATTTGCATCGACGCTGCGGGCGGCTGCGTATACGAGGCCTCGAGCGGCGTCAAGCATCGTGACTGAATCAGCAATTTTGAAGCTAACCGCTTGAAAACGCCGTATCTTCTCTCCGAAGGCCTTGCGTCGCTCCGAGTAACGTGCTGCAACCTCTAAGGCCGCCCTTCCCATGCCAATTGCTCCTGCAGCGCTAGTCATTCGTTCTGGGATCATCATTCGGTAGAAGATGTCACTTGCACCGTTCTCTGAACCGATGAGGTTCTCCTTCGGCACTCTCACATCATCCAACACGAGTCGGCCAGTCCCACCACCACGAGTGCCCAGGAGGCCGTAGAGGTATTCCGCTTCGACCCCGGGCCCTCTTTCCACGATGAAAGCGCTGATTGATCGATGAGGAGGACCTCGTGGATCAGTGCGTGCGTAGACTAGAAAGAAGTCGGATTTCGCTGCGCCCACTATGAATCGCTTCTGCCCGCGTAAGACGTAATGGTCGCTCTCTCTTCGCGCTTCGGTCGTGGTACCGAAGAAGTCCGAGCCTCCTCGCGGTTCTGTAAGAGCCTCGGCAGCTGTCTTTTCCCCAGTCAAGAGTGACTTGAGCCATCTCTCTTTCTGCCCGGAGCTTCCGAAACTGTTCAGTGCCTCGCCAACGATGCTCGGCATGACATATGCGCAGGCCAGTGATGTGCCCAGCACTCCAACCTCTTCGATCGCGAGAACCTCGTCCTCCCACCGCAGACCTCTGCCGCCATACTCAAGTGGAAAGCGCAACCCCAAGAGATTTCGTCGTCCGGCTTCGTGCACGAAATCACTGGGATACTGCACACGGTCGGCATCCATGTCCAGGATCAACTCACGGGGAACAGAACGAACGAACTCGCGAGCCTCATCCCGCAACCTACGTTGATCGTTAGTCAAGATCGCTTCGAACATGCTCTATCCATTACCATCTGACTGCGTAAAAGCACTGTCACGCTTCTCGGTCCCTGCGAGAGTGAGTCCTTATATCAACAGACTCCCGGTTTCGACAGACAAGATGACTGCCTATTGTCCCAAGGTCAGAGTTTTCTGGAAGATGTGATCGGAAGAATCGACGCCGCGGCCAAGAGACTGAACCTTGATCCCGGCATCCACAAAACCTTGAGGACGCCGCGGAGGAGCCTAATCGTCACATTCCCGGTCAAGATGGACAACGGAGAAGTTGAAGTATTCACTGGTTACCGCGTGCAGTACAACTATGTGAAAGGCCCGAGTAAGGGCGGAATAAGATATCATCCCGACGTAACTCTTGAGGAGATCACGGCACTGGCGGGCCTAATGGCACTCAAGTGCGCTGTGGTCGATGTTCCTTTTGGAGGAGCAAAAGGGGGCGTAGCCTGTGACCCGAAGAAAATGTCCATGGGCGAGCTTGAGCGATTGACACGCAGATACACGTACATGATCCTCCCACTCGTCGGG
>JBAVVE010000147.1:0-5731 GCA_049697135.1 Bathyarchaeia archaeon
TAGGATGACCGCAACTACCAGCCCGGCATGACTATCCGAAGATCCATGTCACATGGGACATTGACTATCTCTGAGGCACACACAATGACGCCCGAATGACGACGGGAATCATTTCTCCGCGGTTGTCATGACCGATCCAGTTGCGTAGATCAGACGCCTGGAGCGCGCAGTTCACTTCTTCACTTCGCTGCGATCCCCTGGACAGTACGTGTCTGCGATATAGGGTTGCTTTGTGTCCTTGATATGTCGACTGATGATCGAGTCTATGCTCTCCATCGCTTTGGAGTCGAGCGACCATCCCATCACCTCGCCAACCGTCTTCACCTGGTCTGGTCGGCGTGCTCCCCATAGAGCGATCGCAAGATTCGTCCTGTCGAGTACCCAACGCACTGCAAGATGGAGAACATGCTTTCCGTGATTCTTCTGAGCGAATTGGTCAAGAAGTTCTACCGTCTTCAGGTACTCTTGGTACTGGGGGGGCTTGAACTTCGGGTCTATCTTTCGATGATCGTCCCCCGAGAACTGTGTGTCTAGGCGCATCCTCCCGCTCAACAAGCCTCTGCAGAGCGAGCCATACGTGAGCATCGTGATGCCGTGCTTCTCACAATAGGGAAGGACATCCTGTTCGATCACTCGCTCAAACATGTTGTAGGGCGGTTGAAGCGTGTGAAGCGGGGATACCTTGCGGAAACGCTCCGTCTGTTCGACAGAGTAATTGCTCACTCCCACTGCTCTGATCTTCCCGTCCTTGTAGAGTCTGTTCATCGCCTCTGCAGTCTCTTCTATCGGAACCAGGGGGTCTGGCCAATGTACCTGGCATATGTCAATGTAGTCTGTGCCTAGGCGTTTCAGAGATTCGTCGATTCCCTTGAAGATCTGTTCTTTCGTCGAATTCCTGTAGAACCATCCTTCCCGATTCTCCAGGCCGACCTTTGTTGCTATGATGATACTCTCTCGATCCCCATACTCGGCAATCGCTTTCCCCACAACCTCTTCCGCCAGACCAGCCCCGTACGCGGGCGCCGTGTCTACAAGGTTGATCCCTTGCTCGAATGCAGCAAGCACCGTCCGAATCGATTCTTGTTTGTCAGATCCGCCCCACATGATTCCACCCATTGCATAGGTGCCAAGGCCAACACGGGACGCCTTGATGCTGGTTCCTTTGATCGGAGTCTGCTCCACCGTAACTCCTCCTTTGCAGAAGAACCACTACAGGCAGTAGATATCGTTGTCGATCATCTGACGCATCGTTGATGAGTGCGCTCACCATGAGACTACGTGGCCTCGCGAGTTGGGAAGATCTTAAGAAGGCGTTGTGCATGTGGTCGGGCACGCGGGGTAGGATCGCACGAGAACGGTAAGGTCTGTCAACGCAGAAGAGTATGCGAACCATGGTCTCTCAAAAGACAGACTACTGCAGATGCTTCGCAAGATGATTGAGATCAGAAGATTCGAGGAGCGCGTAGAGCGGCTATTCCTGCAAGAAGGTACACTGATCGGTCCGTCGCACCTCTACTTGGGTCAGGAAGCCGTCGCAGCTGGAGCCATAAGTGCACTCAACGACGATGACTTGATCGTTAGCACATACCGAGGTCACGGCCACGCCATCGCAAGGGGAGTACCATTGAACCTGCTGATGGCCGAGCTGTTTGGGAAGGCGACTGGCACCTGCAAAGGTCTTGGAGGATCGATGCACGCCTCAATATTCCCTGAGAGGGGCATATTGTATGCGAGTGCGATCGTGGGCAGCGGAGTGCCGATCGCGGCTGGAGTAGGACTCGCACTTCAACAGGCAGGCAAACGTCAAGTCGCGATGACATTCTTCGGTGATGGAGCCACCAACACAGGGGCTTTTCATGAGGGAATGAATCTTGCGGCAGTGTGGAAACTTCCGGTGGTCTTTGTCTGTGAGAACAACCTCTACGCCATGTCGACTCGAGCGGACAAAGCAATAGCCGCTGAGAGCGTTGCTGATCGCGCTGAAGCATACCGGATGCGGGCGATGGCCGCGGATGGTAACGACGTAGTGGCTGTGTTCTTGTCGGCGAAAGAAGCGATTGAGAACGCACGAAAAGGGGAAGGTCCAACTCTCCTCGAGTGTATCACTTACAAATTGAAGGGTCATGGTGTCTACGACAAGGCTGAGTATAGGCCGAAAGAGGAAGTTGAGGAGTGGCGGAGGCGTGACCCGATCGACACCTTCGAGGCCAAGCTTCTCAAAACGAAACTTGCAGCTCAAGCAGACATAGATCGGATCGAGAAGGAAGTCGCAGCTTCAGTCGAGGAATCTGTTACATTCGCAAAATCGAGCCCAATATTGCCATTCGAGGAACTCTCGAACTTCGTGTACGCGAGGTGACATGAGATGCCCGAGCTGACTTATGCCGAAGCTCTGCGACAGGCCCTACGCGAAGAAATGCTGAGGGACCCACGCGTCATCCTAATGGGTGAGGAGATAGGGGTATTCGAAGGAGTCTACAAAGTCACGCGTGGTCTGCTGAAGGAGTTCGGTCCTGAAAGAGTGAGAGACACTCCGATCTCTGAGGCTGCGATTGCAGGCGCTGCGGTAGGTGCTGCATTAGCTGGCCTCAAGCCTGTAGCCGAAATCATGTACATGGACTTCGTAACAATCTGTCTCGATCAGATAGCGACAAACGCTGCAAAGATGCGGTTCATGAGTGGCGGAAAGCTGAAGGTTCCGTTTGTTCTCAGAACACAGTACAGCCTTGGCCGAATGCACGGTGCCCAGCATTCCCAGTTCTACCCATCAATATTCTTCCAAGTGCCGGGCCTGAAGGTCGTCTTGCCGTCGACACCGTACGATGCAAAAGGTCTTCTGAAGGCTTCGATTCGAGAGGACAACCCAGTTGTCTTTGTAGAAAGTGGTGCACTGTACAGGACGAAGGGACCAGTTCCGGAAGAGGAATATCTGCTGCCTCTAGGCCAGTGTGATATCAAGAGAAAGGGCGATGACCTCACAATAGTCGCAGTCTCAAGGGTTGTCGGTGAAGCCCTGACCGCAGCCGCGAAGCTGGAAGAGCAAGGCGTCTCCGCTGAGGTGATAGATCCCAGAACTATCCAACCCCTCGACAAGAACACAATAGTTGAGTCCGTCAAGAAGACTGGTAGATTGATCATCGCGTCGGACGATGTCAAGTCCGGCGGAATCGGTTCCGAAATCTCAGCAATCGTTGTCGAGGAAGCTTTCGACTCGCTAGATGCACCAATCCTGCGCGTGGCATCAGCGGATATGCCGATTCCATTCTCGCCGCCGCTCGAGCAAGCATACATGCCAAATGCGCAGAAGATCATGGAAGCAGCGAAGAAACTGATCGGGTGAAATTGCAGCGATGTTCAGAGTGGCGATGCCTCGCCTAGACCCTGGTATGCAGTCAGGCAAGATAGTTGAGTGGCTGAAGAAAGAAGGGGACCGCGTCGAGAAGGACGTGCCCATCGTTAGGATCGAAGGAGAGAAGACCATATTCGAAGTCAACTCTCCAGGAGCAGCTGTAGTCCGGAAACTCCTGTTCGAGCCCGGCACGGACGTTCAGGTCGGGCAGACGATCGCACTTGTTGGTGAGCCGAACGAGCCTTTGCCGGTCGAAACCGGGGCACCTGCGGCGCCCGAGCCTGTAGTCGCACAGCAAGTGACGGTGGCGCCTGCCGGTCCACGAATCCAGGAACCTTCCGCGTCGCCTGTGGCACGAAAGATGGCTCGAGAAGCAGGCATTGACATATCGAAGATCAAAGGGTCAGGACCCGGAGGAAGAATAGTCCGGGAGGATGTTCAGAAAGCAATCGACCAGATGAGATCTCAACCTCAGACAGTGGGGGTTTCGGCTCAAGAAGCCCGGGCTGTCCCGATCGCTAGGACGATCAAACTAGCGGGAAAACGTAGGGCCACTGCGGAGCGCCTCTCGTACGGTTTTCACACCACCGTGCCAGTCACGATCACAATGGAGGCACGCATGGATACAATGCTCGGCCACAGAAAGGAACTTCACAACAAGACTGGTGAAGAGATCTCGATAACGGCCTACGTTGTGAAAGCAGCGGCGAAAGCCCTCGAAGACCATCAGATGATCAACTCATCACTCGAGGGAGACGAACTTCGATTGTACAGTGACATCAACGTCGCAGTAGCGATCAACACACCTGACGGACTTGTGGCTCCAATAATACCGCAGACGAACAAGAGGTCAATACTCGAGATCTCTCGAGGAATCCGTGACCTCACAGAACGCGCCATCCAGAACAAGCTAGCCGTCACGGATCTCACAGGCGGAACATTCACGGTGACGAATCTGGGTGGGTTCGGCGTCGACCTCTTTGCACCAGTCATTAATCCCCCGCAATGTGCAATCCTCGGCTTTGGCCGAACATCTGAGAAACCCGTTATCATCGAAAAGCAAGTGCAAGTAGCATCCATCACAACACTCTCGCTCGTATTCGATCACAGGATAGTTGACGGCGTCCCAGCGGCCCAGTACCTGCAACGAGTCAAGGAGCTTCTCGAAGATCCGAAGAAACTCGATTGATGTTGTCCGATTCTGCAGCTAAGGCGTGATCGCCACCTTGATAGCGACCCCTTTCTGCATCAAACGGAGAGCTTCTTCAACCTCAGCAAGGCTCCTACGATGAGTAACAAGTGGGGCAACTCTCACTTGTCTCGTCGAGATCAATCTCAAAGCTTCACGTACGTCTCTGGGTGTGTGATGGAAGACTCCTCTCAGCGTTAGTTCTCCATAGTGCACGGCGCCTGTGTCAATTGAAGCTGTGCTTCCTGAAGGGCAACCCCCGAAGAGGACAGTGGTTCCTCCTTTTCTTGTGGCACGCACTGCCAGCTCCCATGTGTCAGGCTTTCCAACGGCTTCGATTGTGACGTCAGCTCCGCGGTTCTCAGTCAGTTTCCTCACCTGATTCAAAGGATCGTTCGAATCAATCAGTTGATCCGCGCCGAGCTGAGCGGCCTTCTGAAGCCTATCAGCGCTTGCATCTGCGACCACGACGGTCTTGGCGCCACGAACTTTCGCAGCCTGTACATGCATCAGCCCAATCGGTCCGGCGCCGATGACAAAAATAAAGTCGCCAGCCTTGATGTCCGATAGTTCGATTCCGTGAACCACGCATGCCAGTGGTTCAAGGAATGCGGCCTCTTCGAACGAGACATCTTTCGGAATCTCGAGAGTGTTCTGCTTAACGATTCGTCCTGGCAATCGTACATATTCGGCGTAGGCGCCGGGAGAGGAGAAGCCGACAAGGACCTCATCCAAACGCTCGCACAGATTGGGTCTGCCAATCCGACAATAGTAGCATTCCATACACGGCGCCGAATTCGCCGCGACGATTCTCATACCTTTCTCAAAGCCTTTGACATCCTCTCCTATCTCTTGCACAGTCCCAGCGAACTCGTGACCGATGATAAGTGGAGGATTTGCTAGTCTGTGACCTCGAAGGAACATCTTCAGATCCGTGCCGCAGGTGAGTGTCACGTGATTACGGACCAGTAGCTCGTCTTTGGCTATCTTCGGTACATCGACATTCTCTATGCGTATGTCTCCAGGTGCATAGAAGCGTGCAGCCCTCAACTGATGCTCACTTCCCAGATCTACTCATGAACCATGACTTTCAGGGATGACTGAGCGTCTTGCGCGATTCGGAAGGCATCAGCGATATTGCTGAGGCTGAAGCGATGTGTTATCATGTCTGTGAGACGGATTCTTTCGGCAGC
>JBAVVE010000148.1:0-4835 GCA_049697135.1 Bathyarchaeia archaeon
CCGTTGTTGTTCGTGTCAGCAAATGCATCTGTGGCAGCGAACGCTGTAGTCACTAATGCGAGATCCTGTTGTCCAGGTAGGACTGTTGATCCTGCCGGGTATCTGACTTGCGGGATCACGACGTTTCGCAGTCGGAAGTCACCCGCACCGACTGTGCCCACGTTTCCTACACCAACATCGCTGTAGATGGGTTTCTGGAAGTCGAGGACTGGTGAGTAGACTTTCGTCCACGCCGCATAGGTCGCGGTTATTCCTGTGCCTGCAAGCGTGACTGTCACGCTTGGGTACCTTGCGCGGAGATCACCAGGGCCAACTAGACCTAGTACGCTACCAGCAGCGACGTTGCCGGGGTCAAGTATGTAGATGCCGTCTCCTCTAGCCCAGTTGAACGCCGTACTGAAGGGGGGCACGGTAACGGGGCACGGTAGGGCATTGCAGCCGACAGTGGTGTGCTGTACATTGGTGGGCATTGCAACGTAGGCGTCGCCGACATCAGCGTCGGTTGGTAGGACGGTGGTTCCGGCGCCATAGACGTTAGCGCCCTTGGTCACCGGGGTTAATCGAGTGTCTCCACCTTTCACATTTGTCACTGCGCCAGCGCTTACTAGGTAGATAGGGTCCCCAGGCGTGTAAACGCCTACCGGGAATCCGGCAGTGGCCACAAAGACTTCATCTCCAACTGAAATTACTGCTCCGGTTACGAATCCGGTCAAAAGTGCGCCCAAGTCATAGTCAGCAACCTCCTTGTCGAAGAAGACAAAGACTTCACGATTGGCGGTTAGGCCAGTCACGAGAGCTGCGCCTGGAGCAGTTACTGTCCGATGCGAACCCGCTGCACCGGATGCGTTGCTGAAAACTGGCAGCGGATTTGTGATCGCATTGACTGGGACAGCCATGAGAATTGTGCTGAGAATCATTAGCAAAGCAACGGCTGCTGTCAGTACTTTCTTATTCATTTCTTTTCTCTGCCGAGACATGTTCAAGAAAGTGCCCAGTTGCCGTTGACGCAATCAGCAGGAATATCGTGAGCAGCGATCGCTTGCGATGGATCATCTTCCATTCACTGATAGATCTTGAGGAATCAAGACCGAGGCGACATCGAGTTAGCTCGGTGTTAGCGTGGGTTCCTCTTCAGAAGCCTGTTCCGGGAACTCCTCGAGTTCTTCTCCTCTGCGTATTCGGGCATATGCCATGGCGACTCCAAGAACTAGAAGGACTATGAGGAAAGCAGCCAGAAACGATGCGATGACAAATGCCTCTTCTGATGTTGGGGCAAGCGACGCCGTCCTTGTGAATCCGGTCGCAGTCTGGGCGGGGGTCAACAAGTAGAGCAAGTATGCGTGGATGGAATTCAACAGGCCCGCCACTACGCTTGCAGACGCGAACTTCTTCTTTGAGATCCCAGGACTCTTGGATTTGACTATCGACCCGACTACCAAGCCGACGACGATCAGAGGGACTATGATTGGAATCTGTGGCATGGAATCTCTCTTGCTCAGCCAACACCTACCGCTATTGGATAAATCGGTTTTTCAGAATTGTACCCAATTCTTCACCAAATTAATTTGCTCAAAATTTCCCCCACAAACAGCATATATAGCCACTACTGGAGGAGGCACGCCTAGCACCACTTGCTTTCCGTCGCTGCAGATCGGGCAGAACCCTGCCTCTTTTGAAGAGATTCTGGACAAATTCTGGAAAAGAGCAAAAAGTGGCTTCCGTGCATTGTGACAATGCTGCCGGACCTGTTTGCGGGCGCAGCATCATGCGTCCTGACATGTCTGACACTCAAGTAGGAAGATGACAACGAGATGAACAATCTTGCTAGGTTGCGATGCTACACGGTTGCGGTCGTCGTTGCAATGCTGCTCTCGATGCCAATCGGGATCGTTCAAGGCGCGAACCCGACGTATTTCGCAGTAACTGTCATTGGTCAGACCTTGACCGCGGGTTTCAACAACAACGTTACCATCGCTGTCGTGTACTCTAAGAGCGCCTATTCTTCGGGTCCCTTTTACGATGTTGACCTAGCTGTGTCGATACCCTCTCCGTTGCAGATGTTCGGAGACGACCACTGGCACTATGACTTGATTTCGCCAGGACAATCCGTTACTGCAAGCTTCGAAATCTACGCACCAACTGCTGCGATCGGTAGTTCCTATCAGGGTTCGGTCACGCTGACCTACAGGAAGCTTGGTGACATATCATACACTCAGGAAACGCACACTGTCAGCTTCTCAGTTCAAGGGTGGGTCAACCTTGTGCTGTACGGGATACAAGTGACCCCGTCAGCTACATCACCTGGCGGTAATGTAACCGTCTCCGGGAACCTCCTCAACAGAGGAAACATCGCGGCCTACAACGCAAACGTGACGGTAGAATCAGAAGCATTAGCTCCGGGCACTCAAGCAAGCGTGTTCTTGGGCGAAGTCGACCAGAATATACCTAGACCTTTCAGCCTTTTGGTCAGCTTCAGGAAGAACCTTTCTGACGGAACCTATCCAATTGTCGTTAAGATATCGGCCGTCGACACCAATAGGCCTGCTTCTCCCTACAGTGCTCAACAAGTATCTCAGATTCAAATCAAGAAACCTACCGTGCAGCCGCCGAGTGAGCCTCGCCAAGCAAGCGGCGTCATTGGAACGATCTTCGAGATCCTGCGTTATCTCTATGGGCTGTTCTTTGGTTCGCAGACCCTATCAGTGCCACTTGAATGGTCTTTGGTGTTCTCAGAAAACATGCGTAGGTCTGGATTGGGATCATAGGCTGTAGTTGATAGAGAATTGCCATCGCGCGCCGGCCTAGCAGTTCAAACGATCGACGTTACGAAAGTCTATCGTGTAGGGCACATTGACTATCCAGCTCTCAGGGGCGTGAATCTCAAGATAGGAAAGCGCGAACTTGTGTCAATCGTTGGACCTTCAGGCAGTGGGAAGTCAACCCTTCTTAACCTGATTGGCGCACTTGACCCGCCCACCTCAGGTCATGTCATCATCGACGGCGTTGACCTGAGGAAGCTGAACGAGGATAGACTTGCCCTCCTTCGAAACCAGAAGATAGGGTTTGTTTACCAAACCTTCAACCTGATTCAGAGGCTTACCGCAACCGAGAATGTTGAGATGCCCCTGATTGCGAGAGGAGTTCCAGACAAGATACGCAGAAGCAGATCACTAAAGATGTTGAGCGCAGTTGGGCTGGCACAGAAAGCGAACAAGCGTCCGACTGAGCTTAGCGGTGGAGAGCAGCAACGTGTATCCATCGCTAGGGCGCTCGTTACTCAGCCAGCGCTCGTTCTTGGTGACGAACCGACTGGAAACGTGGACTCGAAGACCACTATCGAGATTCTCAACTACATTGTTCAAGTTAACAAGACGCTAGGGACCACGTTCATCCTAGTGACCCACAATCCAGACGTTGCTAATATGACCAATCGCATGATTACCATCAAAGATGGGTTGATTGAGAAGGAGGAGTATCTTCAGCGGATGGATTCCTACACAGGATTGTGATGCAAATGCGCATGTCTGACATATTCAAACTCGCATTCAAAGCGCTTCGCGATAGAAAACTGCGAAGCCTTCTCACGATTCTTGGAATCATGATTGGCTCGGCGATAATCTTGGCGCTCATCGCCAGCTCAAGCGGTCTGAGCGCTGGAGTCCAGGCTCAAGTCGGCAAAATCGGAGCTAATACCCTCACTGTCAGCTCGGCCGGCCAGTTCTTCGGAGGGGGCAGTAGCGGCACGCAGAGCTATAAACTCTCTCAGCAAGATGTGAATACGATGAAGTCATTCCAGGGCGTCTCAGATGTCATCCCGTATTACAGTCAGCGTGCCACAATCTCATACGGGAGTAATTCAATAGGAGGGGAACTCATAGGCGTTGACACAAACGCGTTATTCACCATGTACAAGGGGCTGAGCCTCAACAGCGGCAGTTTACCTGACTCATATGATCCGAGCGCGGCCGCTGTAGGCTACTCGATCGCGTTTCCAACGGGATCAAGTGATCAACTGACCCTCAATCAAATGATTTCCATTACTCTCGGAGGTTCAACGAGTAGCAGCCTCACTTTCTTGGTGAAAGGGATTTTCTCAGAGTATGGAAGAGTGCTGTTCTCGAATATTGATGAGACAATCTTCATCTCCTTACAGTCCGCTCAGATTCTCCTCAAGACCCAGTACTTCAGCGGGTTGTACGTGATGACCAATACTGCTGGGGATGTCACAACGGTCCAACAAGAGATAGAGAGCTACTACGGTACGCAGGTTCGAGTGATGAACGCTTGCTCTATGCTATCAAGCGTTGAATCGATCACCTCGCAGATGACCGTGTTTCTGGGAAGCATAGGCGCCGTGTCATTGTTTGTAGCCGCAGTTGGCATAACCAACACCATGTTCGTCTCGGTGATGGAGAGAACAAGAGAGATAGGCATCCTGAAAGCTCTAGGATATAGGCCTAAGCAGATTATGGGAATGTTCCTTTCGGAGGCAATTCTAAGCGGCATCGTCGGGGGAGTCGGAGGCACCGTACTTGGTTATGTCCTGTCTTTTGTCATCGGAGGTGCCATGCCTATGTCTGGTGGATTTAGTATGTCCGGGCCTGGTCGAACTAGTAGCAGCACAACGTTCACCCCCGTCTTCACCCCTGAACTGATAGCCTTCTCGTTGCTTTTCCCAATCGGAATCGCGGTATTAGCAGGACTTTACCCAGCGTGGCGGGCGTCAAGGATGAACGCGGTAGTGGCGCTGAAGTACGAGTAGTGAGATTTCTTTTCTGTGTGGGTCGCTTGTTGCTGGCGTCGTGAATCGAACCGTCGGCAGGATTCATTCTGTT
>JBAVVE010000149.1:0-2579 GCA_049697135.1 Bathyarchaeia archaeon
TTTTGTCGTCGATGTCGCTGTGGCTCTGTTCGGAGTCTCCCTCGCCTTTTCGATCCAGCTTTCCTTCACCCACCTAGAGCTCATCCCAACAATGGTCTGGTATAGGCGCAAGAATTGGCGTCACAGCAGAGAATGGCACGCGTCTCTAGCCCAGATCGTCCTTAATCTCCTATGCCTGCTGCTCCTGGGAATCTTCTGGTATTACAGGGGATGGATGACCAGTGGCTTTGGCGGATTCTGCGGGTTCATGTTCTACTTGATAATCGGATCGATTGTCGGGGTCTCGCCATGGTTCGCGTATTGGGGTACACGTAAGATAAGAGGACAGGTCTGAAACGTGAGTTTGGTCCCGCGGGCTCTGTAACGATGGTTCAACATAGGACTCTAGAAGATACTGAGAGAGCGAGATAATGACGATACTCGTTGGCGGCTCGGGGAGAAAACGCCGAGTGTCATGGTTATCTTGGGCCGACCGGCGGGGGAGCTATCTGTTATTCGGACGCAGCTTTTATTGCAGGTGTAGAAGGGGGTTCCTCCATTGATAATCATGTCACAGCCTCGAATAATCAGCAGAAGAGGCTTTGTGAAGTATGCCGCGGGCGTAGTTCTAGCTGCCGCTGGCGTAGGATACTGTCTCGAGACCACGCTGGCCGAGTCTTTGATTGTCAATACCCTCCCAAGAACAGAGGTTGGGATTCGAACTCCTTCGCCAATGCCACAGGCGGCGGCATCCACTGTCAAGATAGTTGGCCAGGTACGATCAGAGGACGGATACGGTATCAAGAGCGCTCTCACAGTCTACACAAAGAGCTTAGAGATAATCGTCGCAGCAGAAACAGACGACCGAGGATCCTACGAGGTTCAGGTTCCCGATCTTGACTACTACGTCATCGACGTAAGCCCTATTGGCTCATCTGTGACGAAATTCGGCATGAAGTTCTTGGATCACATGCAAACAAGGAAACTCATCAAGAGAGAATCATCAACTGTCGTAACTGACGTTGAAGTGAGACATTGTGGAAATCTCTGGCTCAAGGCCTATGATACCCAGAGAAGAAGGATTCTCTTGGGCGAGCTAGGAGAACTGACGAACCAGGAAATCGGAGCATTCCCGATATCTACCCAGGTATACGATAGGTCGAGAGGATACTTACGGAGAGGAATTGCGGGTAATAAGGAATGGGCAGAGAGCGAACCGGCCCTTCAAGTGCCGGTCAACCAGCTCATGAAGATAGCAGCCGTGTGGGTCGTACCTAGAGTCGGGAAGCTAATCTTCGAAGCAGACAACGACGGAGAGGGCTTCAAGCTCTCACACAAGGAAGTTGAGCCTATCAACCTCGTTTTTGAGTTCGCCAAGACGGAGTATGAAAGAACAAGGACGCAATACGAGCGGAAACGGCTCGAGGGTTACACCCTGAGCGAGAACACAACTGCTCAGTTGCAGTCCGCCAAGGAACACCTGGAATCCGCGAAACAACTCCACGTAAGCGATGACGGGGCTGGATGCGCCAGCGAATCCTACGAGACACTATCTTCGTCCATCTTGGCAAGAGAGCAGATGGCCATGGAGGTGGCGAAGCAAGACATAGAGAAGAATCGTATGGGAGACCTAACGACAACTCTCAAAGATCAGGACGGAAGGATCCTCTCGAACAGACCTGTCAAGGTGAGACAGATCAGTCACGATTTTCTCTTCAGCGTAGGGACCGCATACGGCTCAGACATGGTTCCAGCAATGAAACTCTTGAGAGACCTTGCCGCAGAAGTCTGCATGATCTACTACCCAATGAATTCAATTCAACCGTCAGAAGGAGTCTACCGTTTTGAGGATCTGGACAAGACAGTCGGTGAGCTATCCAGACTCGGATACCAACTCGTATACCACAATCTGGTTTGGTTCTCATCACCGTGGAAAACCGTTCCTGAGTATTACCATTCGCTTGATCTGAACGGATTGGTGCAAAAGGTGCAGGAGTACACTGACAAAACAGTGTCAAGAATCAGTGACAAGGTAATTGTGTGGCACATTGTGAATGAGGCTGGAGAGTGGTACGGGAACGCGCTGGAACTAGATCGTCATGCAATGCTGAAGATTGTGGGAGCTGCATTCAAGGCAGCACGAGTCGCCAAGCCAGATGGCGTCTTCTGTGCTCAAGTCGCCAATACCTACGGCGAGCTGCGCGACAGAGTTCAAGACGGCTACACGGTCAACCCGGAACAGTTCTTTGATTCTCTCGACAGTGAGAGTGTAGGCTATGATGCAATCGCCCTTCAGTGGTGGCAGGGGAGTCTAAAACAAGGCGTGGATTTTGGGAGATGGTCAACCCTCCTCGACTACTACAGCCTCAGGGGAAAGAAGATCTACCTAACGGAAGGGGCCTACCCGAACTTTGAGAATCGTCCAGATCTCACGCCGTCGAAGTGGTGGCACGAAGGCTACGATAGCCAAACACAGGCCGACTGGCTACGGCATCAATTCACAATAGCGTTCTCAAAGCCATACGTTGCTGCGGTAGGATGGTATGAGGCAAAGGACACGTCCACCCATCAAGATGACCAAACACGATCAGGTAGAGGAC
>JBAVVE010000150.1:0-9486 GCA_049697135.1 Bathyarchaeia archaeon
ATCCTACAGTACGGCTGATGAAATGCTGAGACTCGTGAGGCTCGCCCACAGGGCAACTGCTTTTCCGCACGAGCTGAGCGGTGGCATGCAGCAGAGAGTTGCGTTGGCTCGTGGACTCGCTGGCCGATCTCCTCTGCTCCTGCTGGACGAGCCTCTAGGCGCTATCGACGCTCGACTCAGAGTACTGCTTCGATTCGAGCTTAGGCGACTAGCGAAGGAGCTTGGTGTAACAGTAGTCCATGTTACTCATGATCAACAGGAAGCGATGTCAATCGCGGATCGGATAGCCGTATTGAGGGACGGTTCGGTAGGGCAGTTTGGTCGTCCTTCAGAAATCTACTCTGCACCAAACTCCCCATTCCTGGCAAACTTCGTAGGTGGAGCAAACTTCCTTGAAGGAACCATAGTTCGAAAGGAATCCGGCGCATCCTTGATCGAGATGGCTGAGGGATTCTCAATTACGTCTTCGCAGAATGCGCACTCACCAGGTGACGCCGTCGTGGCTTCCTTCCGACAAGAGAGGACCTCTATTCTGACCAGTGCGAATCTTGAGGAGAATGTGATTCCAGGAAGACTTGTGTCCACGAGTATTCTCGGTGTTTTCATGAGGTGTCTGATGGACGCGGGAAGAGCAGGAGAGATAGTGGCGAAGGTTCCTATGCGAGAAGCGCTGGAGCAGAGACTCGGCGATCGAGTAGGAGACATTGTCTACGCGAGAGCGAGTCGTGAGGCGATGATGTTGTTCAACAGGCCCGGAAGGGCGTTGGCGGTGGAATTGGAGGCCTTCTAGTTGCCTGACGTAAGGGCGGTCCAAGTCTGCAAAGGGTTCGGAGACGTTGTCGCGCTGGACAACGTCTCGCTTGAGATCAAGGACCGGGAATATGTTTCAATCATAGGGCCGAGTGGATGCGGCAAATCAACTCTCCTCAAATGCATAGCCGGGATCACCAAGCAGGATTCGGGACAGATATTCATCGGCGACAGAGAAGTGACCGCTTTGCCTCCCGAAGAGAGGCAGCTTGGATACATGCTACAAGAGATAGCGCTCTTTCCACACATGTCCTCATGGGAGAATGTCGGATACGGGCCACGAGTTCGAGGAAAGAAGCGGGGCGTCACGCGCGAGTTCGTCGGCCAGATAATGGAAATGGCCCGGCTGAAGATTGGCCCCCACACATATCCCGACGAGTTGAGCGGAGGCGCCAGACAGAAGACTGCGCTCGCCAGAGCGATCGCAGCGGAACCCCAGCTCATGTTGCTAGATGAGCCTCTGGGTGCACTTGATGCTCATGTTCGAGCGGTGCTCAGATACGAATTGAGAAGGCTCGTGACTGAGCTCGGCCTCACCGCGATCCACGTCACACATGATCAGGAAGAGGCCATGTCGATCTCGGATCGCATTGTTATCATGAAGGCAGGCAGAATAGTTGAGGTTGGAACACCGTTGGAACTCTACCTTCGCCCCAAACGACTATTCACTGCAAACTTCCTGGGCGAGGCCAACTTCATTCCGGGATGTGTGGAGGAATGCGCCTCGGGGCGCATTATAGTGTCAGTCAATGGTTGGAAAGTAGGTCTTGAGGGGTCAGGCTTCATGAAGGGTGGAAATCTGGTTCTTGCTGTTCGGCCAGAGTCGGTCGTCTTAGAATCGGCTCGTGACCAAGAGGGTTTGGAATGGGCTGGAGTCGTGAAAGAGCAGGTGCTCCTGGGCGACTGCATACGGACCGAGGTTGAGATGGAGAACAACACGCAGATAGTATCGGAGATACCTAATCTGGGGCTTCTGCGCGTCAAGGGTGTTGGAGAGCGTGTCAAAGTCGGTTTCGCTGCGGGAGGCCTAATACCTTATCAGTTTCCTGCTCAGGGTCTTGATTCAGAGCTCTCGCTTGATGATTCAGCAGGAGGTACATGAAGATGAAAGCCACTTTCGAAAGCTGGTTCGCCGCCAGAACCAGAGCCCGAGCTATCGATATGGTCAGACAAGCATCGAGAATGCTCGTTCCGATCGTCGAGGAGCTAATAACTTGTGTCAATGCCGCAATTGCTGGAAACAAGGACGCGATGGAGAGCGCGTTCACGAGGCTGCATCAACTCGAACGAGAAGGAGACAGTCTACGGAGACTAATAATCACCGAGATGGCCCGAGGAAACCTGCCCATCGACGAAAGACGGAGCTTCATGCGACTCGCGAGACAGGTTGACTGGGTCGCGGACTGGTGCTTGGAAGCTGGCAGGCTGGTCAGACAGTCCCCCATGAGCAAGCTGCCAGAAGGAATTCGCAAGACCGCGCTTGGCATGTGCAAAGTGGTCAAAGACTGCATTTCGGACGCTCAGCAATGCATAGATTTGCTCACCGACAAGAAAGTGGAAGAGGCGCTTGACGCCGCGGACAAAGTGGAGCGACTTGAAGAAGAGACAGATGACCTCTACCGAAATGCCAGAGGCCAACTGAGCGAGCTCACCAGCGATCAGTTCACAGTTGGACAGGTCATCCTGCTCGCAGAATTCATGGACGCAGTTGAGAACATCGCCGACAGGTGCGAGGACGTGTGCGATCAGGCGAGAGTGATAGCAGTCAGCATCAATCCCTAGTCGAATGACTCCGATTCGTCACTTGGCTGTTTCGTCTGCAATGAGTGTCGTTATTTACTTTCTAGACCACTATAGACCCGCCGCACAGATTTACGTTGGAACCATGAATTTATTACCTCGCACTGTTGTACGCGATCAACCTTCAATGGTGCAGAGCTATGGTAAGGGTTACAGTCGATCTGGCGAAATGTAACGGTGACTCCGTTTGTGTTGATGTGTGCCCTGTTGCGGTATTCGAGCTGCAAGAAGTGAAGGGTTACGAGGGCAAGAAGTCCGTAGTCGTGAACAATGATGCATGCATTGTCTGTCGAGCATGCGAGGTTCAGTGCCCTACACAAGCAATAACCGTCACGGAATGAACCGTCTGTCTAGAGACTACCGCGGATCAATGTTAGGACACTCTGGGTCAGAGTTGTACTGAATGTCAGCTGTTATGTCTTCCAACCCGCCCGTGTATCTCATAGCCGCCGTTGCGGTCGTCTTGCATTGGTAGAATGGTGCTGATCATCTTGCAGAGGCCGGGGACAACGGTGACCATTCTCGGCCTGTTGCTCAGCCTCTTACGTCTGAACCTAGGATAGCTTATCCCATGAGCTCGTCGAATAGAAAGCAAGGGCAATAGCAATTGAAGGAGTACAAGCCTGGTACCTTCGATAGATACGTCGCATACGGGCAACGGCAACGAAAACTCATGCTGGTTGCCAGAGGCATAATTGACGGGTTCAAAGTCCGCTGTGAATCAGCCAAAGAAGCCACGAATCTTGCACGAGCATTCAGAGTAAGGAGTCGCAAGGTCGAGGGAACAGAAAAAGCGAAATACGGTCTGAGAATCAGGGTAGAAGGAAAAATCATCTACGTCACGAGAAAAGGCCTCTTGCGCCGGTAATTCGTCGCAGCTTTCTTCGTGCCCATCCCACCTGGTCTTCTCGCGAGGTTCTGCTTCTGTTCGTGACTTAGCGATTTTATCAGCCGTTCCCTTTTCATCGCTGTGCGGCGGCTCCTGAACTTCTCCACATGAACGACTTTCCTCGGCTTACGCATCTTGGTGTATCGTGCTCCTCGTCCTCTCTCGTGTTGGTGGACCCTGGAAGTTACGTTGCTTGTGTATCCTGTGTAGTAGCTTCCGTCATCACATAGGAGCAAGTAGACGTAGTAGGATCCGGGCTTTTTTCTTCTCTTCTTGTCGTCGTGCGTGGTTCTCGGGCTCCTCAACTGATTCCCCAGCGCGGTCTGACAGCGGTGGAAGGAACCCTATGTCGTGAACCTGGTGCGGCAGCCGAGAACCACTATTGAATGATGGTTCCCACGCTTCGGCCTAGGTCACAGATCTCAGACACCCAGATGAATGGCTGAGCGAGTATTTCTCTCTTCAGGCGAACTGTAAGCGCGTTGGTAGTTGACCGTTCAGATTCGCGGGCACACACTGAAAGGGATACTATACGGGTTCACTTCTCCTACAACACCTTCGTTGCCATCGATTCACCAGTTCGAGGGGCAGTTGTACGTGCAGAAATGAACTTCGACACACGTGCAGCACAAGGCAGCTGGTCTATGCTTGGTGGTCTGTAGTGCTCGCCTTCCGCTTCCTCCACGCGTCACGAAAGATCACTGCCACCGGAATGATGAGGATTGCCAGAGCAAAGGTGAGCAGAAGCTCGAATGCCGCATAGGGCTCACGGAGATGTGCCCAGAAGTAGACAAGCAGGCTAACAAGAACTATGACGCCTGATAGAGCACCGACGTATCCTGCGAATTTCAGCTTCTTGATGGGAATACTCAGAAGGTTACCCTGCGATACATGTGTGGTCGGCGATTTCTCCAGCATGGGTGATGCTCCGGCTGTCGGGGACTTGTTCAGCTTGCGCTGCACAGGTCCATCTTGTCTTCCGAAAGTGTAACTTGGCTTCGAGATTCCTACATGGCTAATAGATGGAGATTAGAGGCTGCATTGCGTTCATAGTTCTCATTACGACGACGATTTAATGAACCTCACTAATTCGACGAAGCGTGCCTTTTGGGCAGGCAAGGGACGTGGTAATGACTCGTAAGAGGTTCAAGTTGCGAAGACCCCAAGGGATAGACCGAGGTTCGCATGAACACAAGAAACTGTCAGGAAGTACAGAGCACGTGAGCTCCGGCTGAAAAGGACTTTTTCTGAATTCTTGCAGAGCATGCACGCCATGAGTCTACGGAAAGGAAGCATATACAGCGGCAGGGCCCGATTATTACAATGGTTCTCGATAGCCACAGTTTCAAAGCTCATGTCCCATAACCAACATGCCTCAACGCGTCGTCCATCATCTAGCGGCTGCAGACTCCCAGACGATCCTGTGGGGCTATGATGTAGTTGCCACCAAGAAAGAACGAAGCGGCTCGGGACGATTCTGTCACAAGATTTTGCAAGAGGCATCCGCTCTGGCAGAAAGACCGCGTCTGTCGAAGGACAAAATTCAAAGGAAGACAGGAGGAGACGGAAACTGAGTGCGTGGAAGCATAGGCGAAGCCTTATCGATGACTTGTGGTTGGACTGCTAGAGAGTAGGGAACGAGTTTCTCACGATGTTTCTCGCGTTACCTTCTTTGCAGACTCTGAGAGCGCACTGAGCCACGAATCTGCTCTCTTTGAGACGGCGTCTTTGAAACCCCAGCCGAATGCGATGCCCAGTCCTACAGCAACCCCTGCAGCTATCCCCCAAGCCAAGGCGTTCGCGAATATGTACAAGATATTGACCTCGACGCGCATCAGGCTCAGACCCATGATGATTACCACAAAGTAGAGTACGAACCTCAGTGCGCCAGCGAAGACCCCTGAATACTCGATCGCTCCCGCCTTGCCCACACTACGGACCGCGTCCCCAACGAAATCAGCTGCAATAAACCCTACCAGTATCACGAGGAGACCAGCCGCAAAACTCGGCAGGTACTCAACTACCTGACGGATGAAACTGCTCAGTATTGCGATTTGAAGAATATCCACAGCTGCGAGGATGGCCACGAGATAAACAAACCAGCGCACTATGATGTCAAAGAAGCCAACCACTCTCATCTCCGTCTTCTCCATAGCCTTCCCAATGGCAGTTCGACGGAGTGCATCGTCGAATCCGATCTTATCCAGTATCTTGGCCACGCCTCGACCGATCAAGCGACCTGCCACGTAACCGATAACCAGGACAATCACTGCACCGACCAGTCTGGGAGTAAGAACTGCAAGTTGACGCAAGAGGTCCTGAATGAATACTTCGAACATTGGACTCCTCGTCACATCGGAGGAAGTGATATAAAAGTGGGTCGGTGGGAACTGAGCGCCCACTTTTCTCGCCATACCTGAGCAACAGACAATACTTGTTTGCGCACCTGACCAACGCTGCGATCGAATTCAAGAAGAACTCAGCTCCTACAATTCGGTGGCTCATCTGACATGTCGGTCTCACATCTGATGATAGACTATCGGCTATTGCGCAGTTGTCAGCAATCTGGGCAGAACAAGAATTGAGTTGCTTTGGGGGATGGCATGGTTTGATTGGGAGATGTGATCGAGAAGACGAAAGATACCGATTTGAGCCTCTGGTAGCCACAGATTGAAGTGGTTTCCATCATCTTTCTATAGGGTCGTAGAGGATTTCGATTTCAAAGCCGTGTCGTGTGGTTGAGATGACACGATGCGAGGTGTGCGGTGCGGAGGTTGACCTCCCGTTCGTATGTGCCTACTGTGGGAGATCTTACTGTGTGCACCATATGTTGCCGGAGGTTCATTCCTGCTCAAACCTGCCTCTGGCCAGAGCTCCGCCCGTAGCTCTGCGTGAGACAGCCACTCTCAGAAAGACTGTAAACCTCACGGCTTTGAAGGGATCGGAGCTTCAGCAGCTGTTCATCGCTTGGCTTGTGCTGGGCTTCTGCTTCTCCGCGAACGCATTGTTCATCCCTGCGGCCTTTCCTATGATGTTCGCGGTGTCCCTGGTTACGCTTGGATTCGGCTTTGTGGGTCATGAGCTTGCGCATAGGTATGTGGCTCGATCGTATGGCTGCCTAGCGGAGTTCAGACTCTGGCCGCTGGGTCTGGCTATGGCTGTGATATTCGCCTTGGTCTCGGGAGGTCGGATGATATTTGCTGCTCCAGGCGCGGTATACATCATGTCCAGATCCTTCGGTTTCGGTTACGGTATCACGAAGCGGGAGAACGGGCTGATATCGTTGTCCGGGCCTCTGGCGAATATTGTTGTCGCACTGGCGCTTCTCTTGTTGACGGGCTTCGGAGGGCTTCTTGGGTTGATTGGGTCGACGGGGTTCAGCGTGAACCTCTGGCTTGCGGCTTTCAACCTGCTGCCATTCGGGGTGTTGGACGGCCGGAAGGTCTTCTCTTGGAGCCCCGCAGCTTGGGCTGCCGTAGCAATCCCAGCATGGCTGATGATATTTCTTCTCTAACTGCCCCAATGTGAACTGTATCCAAGAGTATCGCGTGGTCAGAGCTCCGGCATCATTCTCTCCATTCGAGTTCAAGTGTGTCAATTTAGTGAGCAATGTTTTTATGCGAACTAGAATGGGGCTGGGGAGATTCAACGTGAGGGTAGCCATGCCGTTCGATATTGATGCAATTGCTGATGCTCTAGCTGGGCTGACTGGTGAAGTCAAGATCGCTCTTGTTGTCTTGGCATTGGTAGTGGGTGCTATGGTCGTCTTCAAGCTCTCCTCGAGGGGAATCAGAGCAGCGATTTTCCGAGCCGGTGGAAAGGAAGGTGATGTTCAGATGCTGTTAGGCTTCTGGAAGTTCATCATCGCGTTCGTAGCTGTTATCATGATTCTAGAGCAGGTCTTCCATCTGGGGGCTCTCCTGGCCGTATTCGGCGCTTTCGGAGGTATGCTAATGGGATGGTCGCTGCAGCAGCCTGTCTCGGGTTTCACGGCGTGGTTGATGATAACCCTCAAGAGGCCCTTCAGGGCTGGGGACCGTATCCAGCTGCCATCCTCAGGCCTCGTGGGCGATGTCATCGAAGTCGGTCCAATGTACACAATCCTCAACCAAGTTGGAGGCGCAGTCGGAAGCGAAGACGCCGTTGGAAGACATGTCCTGATCCCCAATTCCATGCTGTTCTCCAACCTAATCGTGAACTATACACCTTCCAACAAGACGGATGCAGCGCATGCATTCGAGGATCAAAGGAGCTCCGCCTACATACTAGATGAGGTCGTGGTAAGGATCACTTTCAACTCGGACTGGGAGACAGCAGAGTCGATATTGATAGACGCGGCTCGGGAAGCGACTTCTGACATAATAGGGGTGACAAAACAGGAGCCGTACATGAGGTCGGAGATGTATGACTACGGCGTCATGATGAGACTCAGGTACATGACCCCTGCCACAGACCGACCCCGAATCGCCCATGAGATCACGAAAAGAATCTTCAAGGAATTCGCAAAGAATCGAAAAGTGGACTTCGCTATCCCATACCTTTACTCCTCAAAGACGCCCTTCAGTCCATTCGAAACTAAACCCAGAGCGATCAGCGCAACGCCGGCAGACCTGTGGAAGAGATAGAAAGCCCGACTTCCCTTATGCGCCTCTAGGTTCCGAGGGCTTCTCTTCTGCTGGCGGCCTAGCCGCGGCCGCCTCCAACTCCTTGATACGACGTCTCGCAGACTCAAGCTCACCTTCAGCTTGAGCGACCCGAGACTCCAATCCTGCAACCTTTTCCTTCAAGGCGTCCGCCTCGCTCCTAGATCCCGACAGCTTCCCTTGGAGTTCCCGTATTGTCGATTCAGCCTCCGACTTGGCAGCATCCAGTTCCGTCCTCGGAACCGCCTCTGACAGTTTGGATTCGAGCTCTCGAATCCTATCGGTGAGTTCTCAGCTCTTGGCTTCAGCATCCGCCTTCGGTATCGATTGAGCGAGCTTCGCCTCAAGCTCAGCAACTCTGGCTTTCAGCTCGTCTGCTTCACTTCTCGGGACGGAGACGCCTAATTTCCCCTCGAGATCGGTAATCTTCGACTGCAGTTCACTCTTGACGCTATCGAATTCCGCGCTCGGTACCGAGTTGGATAGCTTGCCTTGAAGCTCATCGATCCTAGCTGAGGACTGGGATAGCTTCTCCTCGAGGTCTTCGATCGTGCTCCTAGCGACGCCAAGCTCCCGTCTTGCGCCGGAAAGGCTGCTCTCGAGTTCATTCACTCTTGCCTCCGACTCGGCCTTCGATATCGACGCTGCTAGCTTATCCTGCAACTGCGCGATGTCTGCGCGTAGGGAATCTGCCTCCGACTTGGAGGCAGCTAACTTCTTTTCGAGTTCTTCGATCTCTCTTCGTAGCTTTGATCCGGTGCTCTCAAGCTGGGCTTCAGCTTCACGCCTAGGGATGGATTCAGCCAGTTTGGATTCCATCCTTTTCAATCCGGCCCGCAGAGTATCGGCTTCCTCCTTCGGTACAGATTGCGCTAGCCTAGCTTCGAGGTTGCCAATCTTGGCTTCGAGATTTGCTTTGAGAGATTCCATCTCGGTTCTGGGGACGGACTCGGCAAGCTTGTCTTTGAGATTCCGAGCTCTGGTTTTCAACCTCTTGACTTGAGGAGACTCCCTTCTTGCCTTAGCCATTCTTCTTCAAGTCACCCTTCCGGGGCAAGGAAAGGGTCGACAGGATATAATGATTGACGCTTCAGACAAGACCGGCTGTGCACGCTATCCGACCGGCGGACCATATTCACCTGGGATCCTCCTCGTGTTGGGAACCTAGGACCAACTTCACTTCTCTATGAGCTGTCTATAGAAGTCGATTAGCTGCCCAATCTTTTCTTCAATGATCACGCTTTGCCTACATTTCTCAAGGTTCGACCTGAATTCAGATGGGTCGACCTCGCCCAGCTGTCTAGCTATGTCATCGACATTCTTTCCCGCAATGCCGACGCCGTT
>JBAVVE010000151.1:0-10884 GCA_049697135.1 Bathyarchaeia archaeon
TGTACGGTGCCCAAGCGGTTGATCTCGAAGTCGATCTAGAAACCGGTAAGATCAGAATTGTCAAGATCACTGCTGCGCACGACGTTGGCAAAGCCATCAACCCGAAAGCATGTGAAGGACAGATCGAAGGAGGAGTCGTTCAAGGAATGGGTACAGCAGTATTCGAGGAAGTAAAGTTCGACAACAACGGCAAGATGCTCAACCCGAACTTCAGAGACTACAGGATTCCGACCGCATCGGATGCTCCCGAGATCGTGCCAATAATTGTTGAGGCCACGCATGATGAGGGACCTTTCGGGGCCAAAGGTATCGGCGAGATGACTCTTGTCTCGACACCTATCGCGATAGCGAACGCGATCTACAATGCCACGGGGATAAGGATAAAGGAGCTTCCAGTCACGCAAGAGAAGCTCTTCAACTTGTTGAAGGAGAGAGATCCGTGGATCAAGCGGTGAATGTTTGTGGAGTTTAGTGTTCGTCTTCCTAACTCAGGTCCGCTCGCAAGCCCAGAAGCAATAGTCAGTTCGGCCATGAAGGCCGAGAATCTTGGATTTGACTCCGTTTGGGTCCATGACCACATAACTTGGGGAACCGAACAGCATCGCGGCCACCTCTCATCAGGGTCAGCGGAGGCGCTTACCCAAGCGCAGCTGCCGAACTTCTACGAGTCCCTCATGACACTAGGCGTCCTTGCTGGAGCGACAAAGAGGGTGAAGCTCGGCGTCGCCGTCATCGTGCTACCGCTGAGGAACCCTGTGGTACTAGCCAAGCAAATCGCAGTCCTCGACGTACTTTCGGGCGGTAGGTTTCTCCTAGGAATTGCACCAGGAGCACCCAAGATTACGGAGCCGGAGTTTGCAGCCGTCGGAGTTGACTATCACAAGCGAGGCAAAATAACTGATGACTACCTCAAAGCCATGCAGGCGCTATGGATCCAGCCGCTCGCGACCTACGAAGGCGAGTACATATCCTTCAAGGAGGCACAAATGTTTCCGAAGCCTCTTCAGAAGCCATGGCCTCCCATTCTGATAGGTGGCGGTGAGAGAGGTCTCAGTCCTCGAGCAATGAAGCGAGTGCTGGAATTCGGGAACGGATGGATACCCGCCTACTTGACCGAAAGCGAACTCACAGAAGGCATTACACAGCTTCACGATGGTGCAAAGAAGGTCGGAAGAGGAAGCGAGAAGTTCATTGTGGGTCTCGAGATGTTCATCGGGATAGGACCGTCAGACAACGAGGCGGTAGCGGCTCATTCTGCGAGTTTGACAAAGAACTTCGTCTCAGCTGAAGAAGGAGTGAAGCGAGGCCTAATCGGCACAACAAGAACCATTGCCGACAAGATTGAGCGCTACGAAAAGATTGGACTCGACTTCTTCGAATTCAAGTTCATCTATTCGACGATCAAGGAATTTCATGCGAGAATGGAAACTTTCGCGAAAGACGTGATTCCTTCTTTCCGGTGAAGTCCAGGCCCAGACGGATCTTAGGCCACGTCAAAGATCACTCGTTGATGACAGGAATACTCTACCTGCAGCAGCTCTGAGATGAAGAAGGGACTGAGCCTCTAGGCGAGACCTAGAGACTTCAGTTTCTCTTGGGTTGGTACTCCTTGTTCGTCCCATCCACGCATCTTGTAGTAGTTGTCAAGCATTCTGTTTACATCAAATGTCTGTCCTTTCGAGTTGCCGTCGGGCATTGGTTCCAAGAATCGATCTGGGAGGTTGTCATCCATACGAGTGTATCCTTCTCTGATGTTGAAGAGCCTCTCAAGGTTCACTATCCGTTCACCGACTCTTACCATGTCCGCGTAGCTTCGCTTCATCCCAGTTGTCTCACGCATCAGTCTCTCAACCACTTCGGGGCTGAATCCGAAGTCTAGGCAGAAGTCACAGAACACGGCCGAGTCGATGGGTGCTGCCGTCGAATCCTGGAAGTCGATTACCCACTTCACCTTGCTTGGATCCTCTGCGAATCTGTCCACCTGCTGGGGCATCCCGAAGAGTTCGACTGCGATGGTCCATCCATCATTGTGGTCTGCACCCCGAGATGCCGTCGCATAGTTCAAGCCTATGCCCTTGGCGCCTCTTGGATCGTAGCCAGGCATCTCGAGACCCTTGACGTGCATAGCATACTTCCAAGCATTGCCGCCCAGTCTCTCGGCAGCGATCTTGACGCCTTCTGCTAGGATGTCTCCTACGCTTTCTCTGTGTGCTATCTTTTCCATAAGCCAGATTAGCGCATCTTCGCTTCCGAAGTTGAGCTTCATTCCGCCTGTCTGCTTGTCAGTTATGATTCCTCTCTCGTAGCACTCCATTGCAAAGGAAGCGACGACGCCAGCTGAGATCGTGTCCATGCCGTACTTGTCACAGAGCAGGTTTGCGTGTGCTATCGCCTCAAATGATGATACTCCGCAGTTCGAGCCGAGAGCGAAGATGTTCTCATGTTCAGGTCTGTCTGTCCTAACGCCGGCGTGCTTTCCTTCCTTAACGTCGACCCACTTTGAGCAGAGCACTCGGCATCCCCAACAGTGGACGAACCCCTTGACGGGGTAGTGACTGTTGATGTAGTCAGAATCGATACTCTTTCCACTCTCGAAGTAGCCGGTCTGGAAGTTTCTAGTAGGCATCAGACCCATCTCATTCACCACAGAGACGGATCCAGTAGTCCCAGCTTGATTGAAGATCTTCACAACTTCGTTGCTGTCAACTATCTTTCCTATCCAGTCGAGCGTTTCTTTCCAAGTGTTCTTGTCGACGTGTGTCTCGACTCGCCCTGAGCCGGATACGGCGAAGGCTTTGAGGTTCTTCGAACCCATCACTGCTCCTGGACCGCATCGTGCCCCCGCTGCGTGTTGATCGCTCATAATTGAGGCGAATCGGACCGACTTCTCGCCCGCTGGGCCAATGGAAGCCACTCTCGCCTTCGAGCCGACTTCTTTCCTGACAAGTTCCTCGGTCTCGTGTGTCGTCTTGCCCCAAATGTGTCCGGCATCCTTCAGCTCCAGTTTGCCGTCCTCGAGGTAGGCGTAAACTCTCTTCTTCGATGCGCCCTCGAATACTACTCCGTCATATCCAGCGAACTTGATGTTCGGGCCAAAATGCCCTCCACAGTAGCTGACTGAGATTGTGCGCGTCAGCGGAGACTTCATGCCGACAGTATACTTGCCGGTCAGCGGAACTCCGGTGCCCGCCAGCGGGCCTGTCATGAAAATCAGCTTGTTCTCAGGTCCAAGCGGATCAGCCCTAGGGGCAACTTCATCATGCAGAATCTTCGCGATGAAGCCCCTTCCGCCGATCCATTTCTCGGCGAAGTCATTCTCGATCTTTGTCTCAGAAGTCTTTCCACGACTTAGGTCAGCGCGTAGGATCCTGCCAACATACCCTTTGTAGTCAACCAAAGTCCAATCAGCTCGACTGCTCTTGCGCAGCTAGGGCACGCAGAGAAGTCTTAATGCTTTCGTAGTGAGTTTGATCGATCAGGACTGACGGAAACTCGCGAACCATTGAGACTAACTAGTAGTAATTAGCGGCGTGGCTTGTCTCGAAGCAACGTCGAAACCATTAAACACAATACGCGTGTAAGCCCCGATATCCTTGCAGGGAAGATCCAAACCTTGGAGTTCGGAGGATACTCAGGCAACATTCTGAGGATCGACCTTTCTACACAGACTGCTCGGAATGAGCCACTGAAGAAACATGACGTGGAGAGATTCGTCGGAGGAAGAGGACTTGGATGCTACTACCTCTTCAAGGAAGTCGACCACAGAGTCGGACCACTCAGCCCAGCCAACAAGCTCTTCCTCACCACCGGACCACTGACAGGTACATTTGTTCCCACCTCAACGAGATTCGTCGTTATAACCAAGTCTCCACTGACAGGAATCTACTGTTTCTCGGTTTCCAGTGGCGAATTCGGACCCATGATGAAGCGGGCAGGATGCGACATGATCATCCTGGAGGGAAAGGCCGCAAAGCCGACCTACCTCATAATCGACGACGGCAGCGCGCACTTCCAGGACGCGGCGTCTCTGTGGGGTCTGCCCACATTTGAGACATCGAGAGTGCTTCGCGAATCTCACGGCTACGCCTTCAGCACGATCCAGATCGGACCCGCCGGCGAGCGAATGGTGAACCTTTCCGCGATCATAACAGACGATCGAAGAGCTGCCGCGAGGTGTGGCGTTGGTGCGGTCATGGGTTCCAAGAACCTGAAGGCCATCATGATCAAAGGCAGCGGAGATGTCCCAATAGCAAATCGCGCCGCATATGACAAAGTCCTGCGTGAAGCATTCTCAGCAATCGCTGCTCAACGTGGCCCATGGAAGGACTTCCCATCGACCGGAACTCAATCCGGAGTCATAAAGAACCAAGGTTGGGGTATCCTTCCAACCAATAACTGGCGTGACAGTGTCTTCGAGCAAGCGGCAGAGATCAGCTACCCGAAACTGCGAGAGAAGCTTGTGCTTAAGGACAAAGGTTGTCCACGCTGCCCTGTTTGCTGCACAAAACTGACTTTGGTCCAAGAAGGCCCGTATGCTGGCGCTAGCACGGACGGCCCCGAATACGAAACCATCTACGCATTCGGCAGCGCCTGTGGCGTAGGCAAACCCGAACCTATTGTCGCAGCCGACATGATGTGTGATGACTTTGGTCTGGACACAATGTCGACTGGATTGTCAATTGCTTGGGCGATGGAGAACTTCGAACGAGGCATATTCACCACAAAAGACACAGACGGACTTGATCTTCGATTCGGCAACGATGAAGCAATGGTCCAAACAATCCGAAGAATCGCGTACAAAGAAGGTAAACTGGGCACCCTTCTCGGAAAGGGCGTGAGAGAAGCTGCCGAGGAGGTCGGGCGAGGTTCAGAGAAATATGCCATGCACGTGAAGGGCTTGGAGCTCGGTGGATACGATCCGCGTGGCTCAAGGGGACAAGCTCTCGTCCTTGCCTGCGGCCCACGAGGCGGATGCCACCACGCATATGGGGTCGCAGCTTTGGTCGAAATGCCGTCTGGGACAGGGCTCCAGACTGCGGGAAAGGGCAATCTAGTGCGAGACCTAGCGCGTGGCAGAATCCTCTTCGATTCAGCGCCTATTTGTGCGTTTGTTGGAATGCGCATAGTGCCCCCAATGCTCGGCCAGCTCGTCGAAGCAGCAATCGGCATCGATATGCCAACCAGCAAATGGCTTGAAGTCGCCGACAGGATCGCAACACTAGAGCGGGCCTATAATGCGAGGGAGGGGTTGACGCGCGAGCATGACACACTGCCAGGGAGATTACTCGAAGACCCGGTTAGATCGGGCCCGAATAAGGAACAGGTTGTTTCGAGAAAGGAACTGGAATCGATGAAGAACGACTTCTATCAGTCGATGGGTTGGGAAATTAGAACAGGGCTTCCGAGTGCGGAGAGGCTACGCTCGCTCCAGCTCGAAGAGGTGGCTGAAGACCTGCAGAAAGCCGGAAAACTGTAGGGTCGCCATCCTTTCGATTTCGCTTAGTGAACGTGCAGATCCAGTGGTCGGAAAGCAACCCTACTTTTCTCTCACCAATTTCATGAGATGCTCGTCGCGTTTCCTGATGACTTCCGGAAGAGAGCGTTTGCTCCAATCATAGAAGCCCTTGCCGGATTTGGCGCCAGTTTCGCCCCGCGCGACTTTCTCCTTCAGCAATACGTGAGGCTCCTTCGACGCGTCCAGATCCTTGAACAGATTACTGGAGACGGCCAGTGCCAAGTCGAGCCCTGACAGATCGGCGAGCTCGAGCACACCAAGTATCGGAAGGCGGGTCCCTAGTGCTTCCTGTATGATTGTGTCCACGTCTTCAGCACTCGCGACGCCTTTTTCCACTAGTGAGATGGCTTCTCGAAGCATTGTGTAGAGGATCCTAATCCCAACTTGGCCTGGGACATCCTTGGAAACGACCACCGGCCTCTTACCGACCTTGGCGAGAACTTCCTTGACTACTCGAACGGTTTGGTCCGATGTTCTTTCGCCCCGTATGACCTCAACAGCCCTCATCAGGAGAGGCGGGTTCCAGAAATGAGTCCCAACAACTCTCTCCGGCGTCTTCGTGAACGACGCAATTTGGGTTATGGGAAGACCAGACGTGTTGCTTGCGAGTATTGCGTGTGGTGGCGTCAACTTGTCCAGGTCTGAGAAAACCTGACGCTTGGCGTCCATCTTCTCGACAACAGCTTCAACCACCAGATCCGCATTCGCGGCCGCCTCCTTCACGTCGACTGTGGTTTTGATCCTGCGCAAGGCTTCGTCGCATTGATTTCGAGTCATCACGCCGCCTTCGATGCAGCAATCGAACTCTTTCTCGATCTGTGCTTGAGCATTCGATAGGAACTCTTGCTTGACATCCATCAGCGTAACGCTGTATCCGTAACGAGCAAATACCGCCCCGATTCCGTGGCCCATAAGGCCGGCGCCTATGATTGACACGGTCCTCACGTCTTCGGTCTTCATTTTTGATCAGCGTCCCCTGTGGAGATGCAGGTGGCAATAAGCGTTAGCGGACACTTCGTGGTCGGCCTATTCATCAGTGTCTCTTGCCCGCTCACTTTGTACGCAGTGACAGCACGGACTTGTCTGGAAGCTTACAGAACTCAGCCAACCCCAGGAATCTTCGAGTTTGACACTCGCCGAGCAGAATCAGCGGAGCGCAGAACCTGAGAAAGCAATAGAAGCGATACAGCGAAAGGCGCTAGAGTTGGGGCGAGTTCAACCAAACTCATCAGAACCGGAGACATTTCTGTTGAGCACTGGGTGAGGCAGAAGCGTCAGTACGGCTGTCACAGGTTCGCGAAACGCTTCACCTGCCCTCCATATTCGCCTACTCCGGAAGATACTAGCAGGAGACTGCAAGGATACAGACAAGCGCTGTTGATCGAATTTGCCGATGTGCAGGAGGGAAAGAGACCGAAGGTGCATGAGATCATGTTTGAGCTCGAAAGGGAGGCTTTCCTGAGCGGACTCTACAAGGCCTTTGCTTATGCGGCTGGACCATGTAGGATCTGCGGCAGTTGCGTGGCAGAGGAGATCGACAGCCCGAACGAGTATAGCAAGAAGCAGTGCAAATACCCCGAAAAAGGGAGGCCGGCTATGAAGGCAGCCGGGGTAGACGTGTTTCAGACGACAAGGAAGGCCGGCTATGCTATTAGAGTGATTAGAGACGCGGAAGATTGGTTCACGCTTTTCTGTCTCCTATTGGTTGAGTAATGCTCGACGACATCGATTCTTGTTGATTCAAGCAAACCAGTGCAGAAATCACTACTTGGAAGCTGGTCGCCTAGAACGGCTGTCAGGAGTTTTCTGTGTGTGTCGGTTACTTGTGCACTCGAATCGATGCCAAGATCGGTAGACCAGCATAATAATTAGGAACTTGTGGGACCGTTTGACAGCTTCCGCACTAGAAGGGGTATCTGTGGAAAGTCAAGTCGAGAACCTCGTGATTGGGGGCGGCCCCGGTGGATACGTTGCCGCAGTAAGGCTCGGGCAACTAGGCCGACAAACAATGCTCGTCGAGAAAGAGGCACTTGGTGGCGTCTGCCTGAACGTAGGATGTATTCCATCCAAAGCAATAGTACGCGCGGCCAGATTGATGAAGCAGATTCAGAAAGGCCAAGATTTCGGAATCGAGGCTCCTCAACCCAAGGTGAACCTTCAGAAACTCCAAGCGTGGAAGAAGAGCGTCATTGACAAACTCATCTCAGGAGTCGCATACCTCTGCAGAGGTAACCATGTGGAAGTCATCCAAGGAGAAGCCACGTTCCTGGGCCCTCACCAAGTCCAGATCAGAACCAAAGACGGAACGCGGATCCTCACCGCACAGAACATAATAGTCGCAACTGGCTCGCGTCCTGTCGAGATCCCTGGATTCAAGTTTGACGGAGATTTCATCATCACAGCGACGGAGGCGCTTGCATTCACCGAGGCGCCCCGCAGCTTTGTCATTGTTGGAGGCGGCGTGAGCGGACTGGAACTTGGAATGTCATACGCACAATTCGGTAGCAAGGTCACAGTCATCGAGATGCTCGACCAGCTCCTGCCAGGCATCGACATCGAACTCGTCAGAGTCGTAGAGCGCACTCTGAAGAAGATGGGCGTGGACACACATCTGAAGGCTCGTGCCAAATGGGCCAAGGACGGAAAGGTTTCGGCTCAGCTCTCTGATGGAAAAGAGATCGAGATTCCAGCAGACAAAGTGATGGTTGTGGTTGGCAGGCGTCCGAACTCCGACCAAATCTGACTTGACACCACAGGCGTGAAGACGAACCAAGCAGGATTCATTGAAGTCAACAAGCAGATGCAAACCAACGTTTCCGGAATATATGCAATCGGCGATGTCACAGGGCCACCCCTGCTCGCTCACAAAGCATCAAAGGAAGGGATCGTCGCAGCCGAAGTGATATCAGGCCAAGCGAGCGCAGCCGACTTCAAAGCGATGCCGAGCGCCATCTGGACAGACCCCGAAGTTGCAACCGTCGGCCTCACCGAAGCAGAAGCAAAGAAACAAGGATACGATCCAATCGTCGGGAGATTCCCTTTTACAGCTCTTGGCCGAGCCATGATAGCCGGCGAGACGGAAGGGTTCGTCAAAGTCGTTGCAGATAAAGAGAGCGAACAGATACTCGGCATACACATGGTAGGTGCGGACGTATCGGACCTCATCAGCGAGGCCGCGCTCGCAATCGAGATGGGGGCAACCCTCGACGATCTGGCGTTGACTGTTCACCCTCACCCGACGCTTCCTGAAGGCCTCATGGAGGCAACCGAAGCAGCCAAGGGCAAGGCAATCCACATACTGAAACCATCATGAGCAAGACACTGCTCGTTGACCTGCAGACACGAGACTACAAAGAGACGTTAGAATTACAGCACAGACTCGTGGAACTGCGAGCAGAAGCGCGGCTGCCAGATGTCTTGCTGCTGGTGGAACATCCACATGTCGTAACCATGGGCAAATCAGCGAAAACCGAGAACATCCTATCCAGGACACTTCCAGTCTACGAGATCGAGCGCGGTGGAGATGTCACGTATCATGGATACGGTCAGCTGGTTGGATACCCGATTTTGGACTTATCCTCACGGGGCAAGGACATCAGAACATATCTGAGAAATCTGGAGAAGATACTCATCGAGACACTAGCTCGTTTTGGAATCACAGCACAGAGGATACAGGGCCGGACAGGCGTGTGGGTAGGAGAGAAGAAGATAGCATCGATTGGCGTTGCCGTTCGCAGTTGGATAACATTCCACGGTTTCGCGCTGAATGTTTCAACCGATCTCTCATACTTTGCCAAGATCAATCCTTGTGGTTACCACAGCTCGATAATGACCTCAATGAAAGAACAGCTGGGAAAGGAAGTCTTAATCGCAGATGTCAAAGGGTCTCTCACACCTATCTTCGGAAAGATCTTCGACACTGAGCTTGAGATAACCAGCGAAGAAGCACTCAGAAACCTGTTGAGACCCAACTGTTGAAAGGACTTGGCGCGACTAGTCTTGGCAAGCCCCTAGACACGAGCGCGATGGTGTTATCGCGAGCACGCCAATCTCTTGACTTTTGAAGAATGGTTCACGCACTTGTACTGCTCGTTTGAATATTTTGCCGATCTCCTCGTCCGATGCGCCAGCTCTCATCCTAGTCAGAAAGTCCACGTGATTGTCGTCGCGAAGTAGACACGGCTTGAACTTGCCATCATATGTGATTCGGATTCGGTTGTTCTTCATACAGAATTCTGAGTTGTGCATTGGACGCACAACTTCAACTGTGACCCCGTTTGGCAGGACATACCTTGGGCGGTTATGCAGTCCTCTCCTGTAGACCGCTATTGCTTGGGTCTTCAAGCGCTCTTCGATTGGAGCTAAGTCACAGTGGTACTTCGAGTAGAACATTGGATCCGTGACAACGAGCTCTATCAGTTGAAGAACTACCTCTCCATTTCCACCCGTGCTGTGAGCGAAGTCAATCATCTCGTCAATCTCATCTTCGTTGACATTCTTCAACAGCGTCATGTTCAGCTTCACCGGCAGAAGCTTAGCCTGAATCGCCGCACTCACCGCGCTCCGTGCTTCATCATAGCCGTCCACGCCTACTATGAAGCGAAAACGGTCTCTGCGTAGGCTGTGAAGGCTGACGTTCACTCTTGACAAGCCTGCGTCATGCAGTTGCTCGGCAAGCTTCGAGAGAAGCGTGCCGTTAGTGGTCATAGAGATCTCTCGAAGATCCAAAGCCCTGAGTTTCCTCACGATCTCAATTATGTCTCGGCGAAGCATAGGCTCGCCCCCCGTCAGTTTCACGGCGTCGACGCCGAAGCGAGACAAGATGCGGACTGTGCGCTGTATCTCATCAGCCGTCATCGATTCTGGTGATGACGATTTGATGCCTTCCATGTGACAATGAATACATCTGAAGTTGCAGCTAGAGCTCGAGTTCAGCGAGATGCGAGCATTAGTGACTGGCCTTCCGAACCTGTCCAAGAGGACGGAGTGCCCACTGACTCTATCACCTTTGATGTCGCAGAGAGGGAGGGGCTTTTTGGAACTCAAAGCTGTGGCGTTACACCGCCTGTATGCCCAATTTAAGGAATGCCAAATACAGAAATGTGACGCAAAATCGTGAATAGACTTCCGTGAGTATCGCTATTCTTATAGGGTCAGGGGAAAAGTAGACGAGGCCATACCTTCACCAAGCAAGGGATAGCCTACATCCAACACCTCTGTCTATAACGTGACCCGGATCATGGAACAAGCAAACCTAGTTCGCGTCGGCAAGAAGCCCATCATGAATTATGTCGTCGCATGTGTGACTCTCTTCAACTCCGGCGCCGACGAGGTTATGGTCCGCGCTCGAGGGCAAGCCATAACGAAGG